>CANGHE010000156.1 GCA_947453545.1 Flavobacteriia bacterium | reverse complement strand
TTGACCTTAAATACCAATGGAACGATTACCGTTGCTCCACAATTGGCAGCAGGAACTTATAGCATAAACTATAGCATTTGCGAAGTATTGAATCCAACCAATTGCGATACTGTAACCACTACCGTTACGGTTGCTTCAGCGGTTATTGATGCTGTTGCAGATACCTTCGGACCAATCAACGGTTATACTGGAGCTACCACCACAAGTGTTTTAGCAAATGATACCCTAAACGGAATTACTGTGGTACCTTCACAAGTAATCTTAACAGGAATTACTGTTCCAACCGGATTGACCTTAAACACCAATGGAACGATTACCATTGCTCCACAATTGGCAGCAGGAACTTATAGTGTAACGTATAGCATTTGCGAAGTATTGAATCCAACCAATTGCGATACTGTGACCACTACCATTACGGTTGTATCAGCGGTTATTGATGCTGTTGCAGATGCCTTCGGACCAATCAACGGATATACAGGAGCTACCACCACAAGTGTTTTAGCAAATGATACCCTAAACGGAGTTACTGTGGTACCTTCACAAGTGATCTTAACAGGAATTACTGTTCCAACCGGATTGACATTAAACACCAATGGAACGATTACCGTTGCTCCACAATTGGCAGCAGGAACTTATAGCATAAACTATAGCATTTGCGAAGTATTAAATCCAACTAATTGCGATACTGCAACCACTGCCGTTACGGTTGGAGCCTGTTTAGATTTTGCAATTAATGATTGCGATCACGATGGAGAAAGTAATGGTACAGAAGCAGCTAATGGTACAAATCCAGCGGATCCTTGTTCTTATACAAATTCGCCGGCATCAAATAGCTCTGCTTATGTTACTTGGTCTGTTTTAGATTGCGATGGCGATGGAGTACTAAATGGGCAAGAAATTGCTGATGGGACAAATCCAAATAATCCTTGTGAATCCAATCCTTTACATATCACAAACCCATTGACATCGACTTTTCTAAATGGAGATTGTGATAATGATGGCATATCAAATGGGGATGAAATAGGAGAAAATTTAAATTATCCAAATGATTCAAATGGAAATGGAATTCCAGATTATTTAGAAGTAAATAACAACACACCATCTGAAGATGATTTAGAAGTATTTAATGCAGTTACTCCAAATGGAAATGGTCAAAATGATGTATTTGTAATTAGAAATATTGAAAATTATCCAGATAACACGCTTACAATTTTTAATCGATGGGGAGTAGTAGTTTATGAAACCGATGGATATGGTCAAAATGGAAAATTCTTTAAAGGTATTTCTGAAGGTCGAATTACAATTAAAAAAGACGATCAGTTGCCAATAGGAACTTATTTTTACATACTTCGATATACAAATAATAACGGAAAATCTAAAGAGCGTTCTGGCTATTTATACTTAAATAATTAAGACCTATACTTTTAATAATTAGAAAACATGAAAAAAATATTTATATCAATAATTTTAATTTTATTAAGTATAAAAGCTCAGTCACAGCAAGAGCCGCAATATACTCAATACATGTATAATCCAACTTTGGTAAATCCTGCTTATGCTGGTTCTAAAGGTTATACTAGTATTTATGGATTATATAGAGCACAATGGGTTGGATTAGATGGTGCGCCTCAGACAATTAATTTATCTGTAAACAAACCAATTAGCGCCAGTAATTTAGGTTATGGAGTATCTATTGTAAAAGATAGAATAGGTCCGAGTGATGAAACTCAATTTGCAATTGATTTGTCCTATAGCCTTTTTTTTGATAATGATTACAGATTGGCATTTGGTATAAAAACGACAGCTAATTTACTTAATGTAGATTATTCCAAATTAAATCAATACAACCAAGGGGAATCCATATTACAAAATAATATTACAAATAGATTTTCACCAAATATTGGAGCTGGATTTTATTTATATAATAAAAAGGGATATTTCGGAGCTTCAATTCCAATGTTATTAGATACAAAAAAATACGATGACCTTTCTAATTCAGGAGTAAATCAGCGTTATCATTTATATTTTATTGGTGGTAAAGTATTCAATTTAAGTAATGATGTGAAGTTCAAACCTGCCTTTATTTCTAAAATTGTTTCAGGCTCCCCTTTTCAATTAGATCTTTCGGGTAATTTTATATTTAATGATAAATTCACCATTGGAGCATCTTATAGAATGAGTTCTTCATTGAGTGCAATGGTTGGATTTCAAATAAATGACAAATTATTTATTGGATATGGTTACGATAGAGAAACTACAAAATTAAGTGGCTATAATTCTGGTTCTCACGAAATTTTTCTACAATTTAATTTGTTTGAAAACAATAAAAAGATTGAAACTCCAAGGTTCTTTTAATATATAAATATCATGAAAAAAAATATAATTATTGCGCTATTAGTAGTAACTCCGATTTTCGTATTTTCACAACAAAGTGAAATTAGAAAAGCAGATCTTGATTACAATAGTCAAAACTATTTTAAAGCCATTAAGATCTTTAGTAAAATTGTAGAAAAAGGGAATGAAACTCCTGAAATTATTGAGAAATTAGCTAATGCGAATTTTTTTAATGCCAACTATGAACAAGCTAATGTTTGGTATACTAAATTATCTCAAGTTTCAACCGACATGAAAAGTGAAGAACATTATCGGTTCGCACTTACCTTAAAATCAGTTGGTAAATTAGAGGAGGCAAAAGTACAATTGGAAATTTATAAAAATCTTAATCCAAATGAAAAGAGAGCTTTATTGCTAAATACTGAAGTTTTAAGCGATTCGAAATTTGTGTTTTCAAATGTAAAATCTATAACCATAAATAGTAAATATTCTGATTATGGGCCTACATTGTATAAAGACAACTTACTATTTTCAAGTGCAAATAATGTTGTATTAAATAATACGTTGAGCGAAAGAACTAATCAATACAGAACTAATTTGTACCAAACAGTGAAAACTTCAAATGGGGAATTTAGTAAGCCTAAATTATTTTCTAAAGTGAATTATTCAATTTATAATGAAGCAACTCCTGCATTTAGTAAAGATGGAAATACAATTTATTACACCCAAAATCAATTAGTTACTAACTCAAAAGTTAAGTTAGTAAATGGTGTTTTTAAATTATACAGATCCGTTTTAGTGAACAATAAATGGGAAAATAAAGGCCCAATTAATTTTGGCCTTAACAATGAAGTTAGAATTGCTCATCCTGCTATAAGTCCGGATGGTAAATTTATCTATTTTGCTTCCGATAATTTAACTAAATATGGAGAATCCGACTTATTTAGAGCTAGTATATTGGATGATTCTACTTTTGGAATAATAGAAAACTTAGGTAATAAAATTAACACTGAAGGAAGAGATTCATATCCCTATGTTACTCCGGACAACACATTAATTTTTGCTTCCGATGGACGACCAGGAATGGGCGGATTTGATTTGTACTCTATTGATTTAAATAATCCTGAAGCAAAAGTAATTCCTCTTGGAAATGATATAAATAGTCCTTTTGACGATTTTGGAATTACAATGAACAACGAAATGACAAATGGGTATTTCACAAGTAATAAACCCGGAGGAAAAGGAGACGATGACATTTATTCATTTGATTTATCAATTAAAAAAATTGAATTAATAGCAATTAAAGGTACTATTGTTGATGAAGAAACCAAACAATTATTGCCAAATGCAGAATTGAATTTATTTGATAGTAATAAGGTATTAATTGTTTCAATACATACCGATTCTAATGGAGAGTATTCCGTTAAAGATTTAAAGCCAAACTCCACCTACTCTATTTCAGTTAAAAAAGAGGGTTATGAAGATGCGTCGGTTCTCTTAGATTTAAAGACTGAAAATTTTGAAAAAGCAATTACGATAAAAACAATTAAAACTCCATATAAAATTGGGGATGATTTAAGTGAAATATTAAAATTACACAAAATCTATTTTGATTTAGGGAAATTTACTATTCGACCTGAGTCAAAAATAGAACTTGACAAAGTGGTGACATTTTTAAATCAATACACAACTTTAAAAATTGAGGTTGGTTCACATACAGACAGTAGACAATCTAATAAATTAAACCATATTTTATCTGAAAATAGAGCAAAGGCTACCTTGGCTTATTTAGTTAAGAACGGAATAAAACCGGAAAGATTAATTGCCATTGGTTATGGCGAATCAAAATTGATAAATAACTGTATAGATGGAGTTCCATGTACTGAAGAGCAACATCAGCAAAATAGACGAAGTACTTTTATTATTTTAAGTGAAAAATAAGTTGGTGGTTATGTTGTTTAAAAACCTTTAGTTAACACTAAAGGTTTTTTTAATTGTAAACTTTAAGCTTCATAAATTAATCTAATTTATTACCTCAACGTCATTATCAATTGTATTTAAATAATCGCTAGGTGTTTCACCTGTAACCACTTTAAAAGCACTATAAAAATTTGAACGGGAACTGAATCCGGACATTTGAGCAATTCCATCTATAGTAATACTAGAGTGTTTTGACTCTTGTAGTAATTGTTTGGTATATTCAATCCTAAGTTCCATTTTTAATTTTGAAAATTTAGTGTTAAATATGGAATTAATACAATAAGAAACGTGATTTTGAGGAACCTCCATTTTTAAAGAGATGTCAGAAATTGAAAAATTCGGATTTATAAATGGTTTTTCTATTTCGAAATAGCTTTTTATTTTGTCTGCAAGTTCTATAAAAGGGTCGTTTTCAATTTCAACAGGTACTACATCAACTGATTTTGATTGTTTTATTTTTCGTTTTGTTTTTACTATATCGCTTTTATGATTTGGCATTCCATATAAAATTTCAGGAAAAAACAATACTCCAATAGCCAAAAACACAAAAGACATCCCAGTTGATAGATTTATTATTAACGTATTTTGCCTTAATTGGTCACTAGAATAAAAGATCAAATAGGCAGTTAATATTATGAAATTTAATACTAAAAATAACACTAAACTAATTAGAGAAACTAACCATATATAGGTGATTTTTAATTGTTTTTCTGGAATATGCAAATGATTATTTTTCTTCTTTGAAAATTTCCACAGTAGTATTCCAGAGTAAATGGCGTAAATAAATAACAAGGATAATCTAAAAACAAAATTGAATTTATAACTAAAAAAAATATTGAATTTAATTAATTTAATATTATCAAAGTTATCAATCATCAATTGGGCTACTTCTTTTTTGTAACAAAATGGCGTAACTAAATAAGGAAATATTCCGATTAAATGAATTACTGCAGGAATAAAATGTAAATAATCTTTAGGTTTTAATCCTTGTCTGTCCTTTAATGTTCCCCTTACATAAAAATATAAAAAAGGACCAGAAAGCAACATAAAAGGAGAGATGTTATTGTAAAAAAGCGCTAGCCAAAATGCTGATTTCCCATAAACAGCTAAGAAATGGGTTAAACCATAAATTGCCACCAAGAAAAAAAACAACCCTATAAAAACAGCGTTTTTATTCGGTTTCCAATTATAAATTATTAAAATAATTGCTAATAAAATTAGCATTAAAGAGAGGTATAATAACATTTAAGGGGCAGATTAATCCTACAAAAATACTATTTTTTTAAAAATAATGTCCTATTTTTTAAAAAATAGGACAATTAACGCCTAAATAGCGGTAATTGTTATATTAATTTAGAAAAAATTTCGCACTAAGCCCCCTTACATTTTCTTGACCTTAAATAGCGAAACATCTAAAACATCCTTATAGAAAAACATAAAGAAAGTCGCTATGTTCCCCCTATTAAAAATTTAAAGTGTTTTCTGCTCACTAATACACATCCCAAAAAAGTTCAATGGGATAGTTTAAAATCTATATTCAAAAAAAACCAATTGGGTTTTGTTACTTAACTTTTACTCTATTGTAAACCGCCCCTTTATTATTGGTTAGGGTGGCATAATCTTCGCTAAAAACCCAGGACACTTCTACATTATTTAAAGAAATAACTCCGTTTGCATTATTAGTATCCACTGTGTTCCAGTGTCCAGATAGTTCTAGCATTCTTGTAAAATCTTCTGAATTAGTTTTGCCATTCATTAAATAGACTGTATTTCGAAAAACGGCATTGTCAAATGCTAGCGTACTATATACTTGTGCCTTTGTGTCTATAGATTCCCAAATGTAGCCACTAGAGGTGCCAATATTTGGAATTAAAATGGAATTGTCGTTGTTCGACTTTGTCTCCTTATTTTCAATAGCATCACTTTTAC
>CANGHE010000155.1 GCA_947453545.1 Flavobacteriia bacterium | reverse complement strand
TTATGATCTGCAAAACCATGTTGTTGTGCATGACAAGTACTACAAGATAGAGTACTATCTAGGGATAAAATTGGATCGTAAAATAATACTCGCCCCAATTCAAACCCTTTTTGCGTGAGTGGATTGTTTGTGTATTTATAAACAGGATTAAGAAAAGTAGCTGGTTGATCAAAAGTGAAAGTTTCTTTGCTTATCGGTGTAATTATTTCATCTTTTTTACACGCTTGCAGTATGTAAATCATCAATACAAAAAATAATAAGTTAGTTGCTTTCATCTATTTCCATTTTATTAATTATTCAACTTACCTTGCTTAATCCAACATGAAAAGTCTTGAATCATTGTTGATGCTAATTTTCCACTTGGAGGCATCGAACCATCTTGAATTGCGTTAGGTGAATTCTCAGCATGTTTAACCACTTCTGCATATGAACTCAAATCAACATTAGATGCTTTGAAACTTGCATTATGACAACTTGTACAGTACTTGGTTAGTATTGGTACAATTGTTTGTTGATATGAAATTGTCGTTATACAAGTGTCTGATGTTTTATTTGTTGCAGTTACAACAGGTGATGTTGTACTTTCTTTCTTACAACTAAATAAACACAGACAAGTACTTACAAAGATTATAAACTTTTGCATAATTGAATATTAGAAAAGAATCCCTCCCTAACAAATAAGTAGAGAGGGATTTGATAATAAATTAATTATAAATTATTTAACACTAATTACTTTGAATGCGTACATTGGGTTTGCGAAGAATCCCATACCACTATCTCCTAGTGCCATTAATTTTGCATCAGCACCTGGCATGTGAATCATATTTACAGTTTTAACACTTGGAGCTGAATGCCACAACAATCCTGGGTTAACTTCAACAGCAATAGTACTTGTTTTATCTTTCGCAATTGTCAATACATTTGCTCCATCGAATACCATTGTACGTTTAGTTACAATATTGTTTTCACCACTAAATCCACCTAAATGGAAAGCAAACATTTTATCTGCTTTGTTGTCCTTGTACATACCTTCAGCTTTCAACATGATGTATCCACTATTCCAACTCCAGTACATATCATTCGTTTTTGCTAACGCTCCGGTTTGAGCACCAGAAACATTGCGTGTACTATCTACACCCATAGTATATTCCATTTGCGTATATGTTCCTGCAGGTAAATCTTTGAAACTTAACTTTAAGGATTCTGCATTTGCCAAATCTACTAAGTGGTAGCTTTCAGCTTCAGTCCAATACGTACCATCTGCTTTTTTAAATTTCACGTTAGAAATGAAATACTTGAATTTAGAAAAAGTCAATGTATCCCCTTTCATTGGATGAATCACAGGGGTTCCGATTGCTAACGTTTGCTCATTCATCATTCCGAATTTGTGAGATAGTTCAACTGAAACCACTCCTTTATCAGTAGATACAGTTGTTGTCGTTTCTTCTTTTTTACAAGATGCTAATCCTAAGATTAATGCTGCAGCTGCAACGATAGATAATTTAATTGTTTTCATTTGTTTATTTTTAAGTTTTATTTGGCTCCTTTCCGTCATACTTCGACTCCGCTCAGTATGACATTTAATTTGTCACCTGAGCTTGTCGATTTAGTCAGGCTGAGCGAAGACGATTTAGTCAGGCTGAGCGAAGACGAAGCCTAGTCAATAATTAATTTTTGAACATGGGTACCAACTTCTGAAGTTGCATAAATGAAATACACCCCTTTTTCAAAGGAAGTTTTCACCTCATAGTTAGTCACATTTACGTTTTCAATGGCTTTCACTAACGTACCTAATTCATTATAAATATGAATATTATTTACAGCTGAAGAAGAGTTGATTGTGAAGTTACTTTTAGCCGGATTAGGATATACTTGGAATGTATTTGCCAATTCTAATTCAGAAACATTAGCACAAGCTTCTTTGAAAAGTTGAATAGAATCTTTGCTTGTAGCTCCATTTTTATCTGTAATTTCTACCCAGTAGTTACCTACAGACAAATTGCTTACAGAAAGTGTTGTATCACCAGTGCTCCATTTGATTTTGTATGGTGCTGCTGGTGCTGTGAATGCTGTACCACCCGTAAATGCAATACTTAACTCTCCTGCTTTGTTATCACATGTTGCTTCTTTTACTTCTTGGAAAGCTACATTCAATGGGACTTCTGACAATGCGTTTGAGTAAATACAGTTATTTTCAGTAGTTACAAAAACACGTTCTCCAGCAAAACCAATTTTGTTCACGTCTGTAAAACTTGGTAAATTGAATTGGTTTCCACCTCTTTCCCACGTTTTTCCATTGTCTTTAGTAGCTAACAAGCCACCTTTGTATGATGCAAATACATAACCACCATAATTTGCCATAGCTTGAATTCCATCACCATCAAGATTCATAGTAACTGTATGATCAATGGATGTTTTTGCTGTAGTCTTCCAATCGATGTTGTGGATGTCAGAAATAAATACGCCTTCATGATGAGTACCGACATAAATTTTTGTTCCTAATACTGTTATTGCAGTAGTGTGGGTTGTTGGAAGATTTGATGTGATATTATTCCAATCACCGTTTTCTTCATTTTTCCAAAATACACCACCACCATGTGCTGCAGCATATACTTTATCTTTATAGAAAGATAGTACATAGTATTCTACATCTACAGGCAAACCTTTCTGTATTGCATTCCACCCATCCTTTCCATTAGATTGATATATATTAGCAGCTTCGTCTATTGCATAAATGAAGTTTTTGGACGCATAAATATTTACATAGTTTGTTAATGATAATCCAGTATTAAATGCAGACCATACTTTACCAGAATCTGCACTTACAAATACTCCCGCATTTTCAGTTACAGCAAATACTTTTGAACCAAAAATCGCTAAATCATTCACATGCAAACTATCAGTCAATCCCTTATTTACACGAACGTAATTTTGGCCTAAATCTTTGGTGAAAAATACACCTCTTTCAGTTGCTACAAAAATAATTTGTGTACCATTGGAAGCAAAAGAATTCGTTTTTTGGTTGTTGAAACCTGTGTTTGTAGCAATCCAAGTTGAATCTTTTTGATTTAATCTATAAATTCCATTTTTTTCTACACAAGCATAAATTTGATTTTTATGAAAAATCACGAAATTAATGTTTAATGAATCTGTAAGATTGTAATTATAGGATTCAAACGGATCATTAGGTATTCCTAAGCCTTTTTCTGTAATAAATAATCCATCTGACCCATCTTCATTTAGAATTATTTTCTTAATCTTTACTGATAATGGGACAGATAAATAACTTATTTCGGTTGCAGTGTCTGAAATAGCATACAATGTATTTTCTGTTGAAATAATCAATGTGCTATCGTTTTGTGAAAACACAATTGATAATGCTCCATTTAAATTTTGAGTATTCTTGTCATTAAATGAGCTCCAATTTTCTCCTTTGTTTAGTGAAACATAAACACCTTTGTTTTCAGTCAATACAAACAAACGATTTGGTGAGCGATCGAAACCAATAATTTTTGATCCTGCAAAAGTCACGTTTGTAACTTCTGTCCAGTTATTTCCTAAATCTGTTGATCTATAGATTTTACCAGTTGTAGTTCCTGCAATTAAAGTCGTAGCATCTAAAGCGATAACTGAGGTAATATCTAAGGTTGTTAGCCCTTTATTGATTTTAACCCAATAACGATCTGATCCAACATATCCTGAAAAACGGAAGATTCCACTATCTGCTGTTGCTGCTATGGCATATTTTCCAGTATGAGTTAAGGAAACTATTTTCCCACTTTTTAAACCCACAGGTTTTGCTGACCAATTTGAAAGGATAGAGTCATTTGCAACAACTGCACCTTTTGTCCAGGTTGCAGCATATACACCTCCGTTTGCAGTACCAACATAGATTGTATCTTTGTTTACAACATACGATGTCACTGTTCCTCCACCATAAGGTCCTTTTGAACCAAAGTGAGCCAATGCACTAGTAGCTGTTAGAACTACTGTTACAAGTACAAATGATAATTTAGTAATTGTTTTTTTCATTTTCTTTTTTAAGTTTTAATGGCTTCGTTCCGATAGCCTTAGTTCCGATAACTATCAGAACTACTCAGCTTGACACGAGTGAATTTTGTCAGGCTGAGAGAAGACGAAGCCTAGTTGTTTTTAGCTTTTTGTTCTATCCATTTCAAAATCAAATCCGTCGTACACTTACTCAATTTACCATTCGGTGGCATTGGGTTTGTGACTGACGTCATGGATGTATACAATAAACTTGCTGTGGGATTTACTGTGTCAATGTATCCACTTTTTGAATCCGAAATGTTTTCAAACGAAACAGACGCTTCTAGATTTAAACTTCCAGCGGGTTTCTTTCCTGCATGACACCCTGATGTAGCACAATTTGTATTAAAAATTGGCTGAATGTCATTCTTGTATGAAACCACTGTTGGTTGAGTACATACTTCTTCTACTACTGCTTTCTTACAGGAAACTGAAAGATAAAGTATAGCACATATAAATAATCCTAAACGCATGCTCAAAAATTAATTTTCGTAAATAAATAATTTAGGTATGTTTTTTTTGATTGTTTGTACCACAGGCAAGGAGTTATCAGTACTAGTTTTCACATGTAAGTTTGAAAAATCAGAAAGTTGAATACCTTCAAACAATTTATCATATTCGATTTTCATGTGAACGTAGCCTACAACATCCTTAAAAATGGAAAAATTTTGTTGTGGCATTTCTACTTGTACCAAATTTGCATCCGTTCCAATTTTATATTCAAATGGAACTTGTTCACCCGTTTTACTTGCTGTCGTGTCGATGCTTCCAGAGAAATTCAAAAATACATAACCATCTGGTTGTGCTTTGGATGTAAACCACATTTCAGTTTGATTCAACAAATTCGTATACCCTGTTGTAGTTGGCTCCAATTTATTTACAGTTGGGGTTAAACCAACTTTGAAACGTACTGATTTATAGTTACCTACCGCTACATTTCCAATAGTAACACTTTCTGATTCAAACACTTTTAAAACACCACTTGTTGGAACATTATACAAAGAACCATCCAATTTAACTAGTTGAATATCTGAAATATACATTTGAGCCATGTTTAACGCTATCAATCTACCATCCGGCATTTGTGTTTCTATTACATAAGCATCTACTTCTTGTTCACCTATAAATGTATGTAAATGAAACTTTAACAAACCGGTTGGAACTGATTCTGTTATTGTAGTAGTAGGTGTTGTCTCTTCTTTCTTACAAGCAGTAAAAAGTGTAATACATCCTACAACAATGAAAACTCCTATTTTATACTTCATAATCCCTAATTAAAAAGAATAGCTCCATGAAGCCATCCATGTTTGATTTGACTTATTTTGGATACCATTAAGTTGTTGGTAGATTGGTAAACCATATTCAACCGCTAAACGGTGATCAGTTACAAACCCTTCTTCAAACTGATAGGACAAGCCCACCAAACCTTGAAGACGTGTGCCACCATAATTGTTTGTATTGGCTGCAATTTCATTGTAAGCATAGATTGTATTATCTAAACCTTCGATTTTTCCAGCCCAGGTTCCTTCTAAACGCACTGAACTTCCAAATCCTTTCCACCAATTATACCCCAACCAGGTAGTTGCACTCACCTCATTTCCAAAATGATATCCAATCTTGTTTTTATTTAAACGAACAATCCCTTGTATTTGTCCACTAAATGCCCATTTGCTTTTTTGAGTAACGAAAGTGATACCAGGCAAGGCATCCCATGTTCCAGAACCCAATTGCATCATATACGGCAAACGTGATCCAGCATAAAACATATCATCGCTTAATCCTTTTTGTTGCATTGAACCGGTTGGTAGGGATGTTCCCACACTCAAGACAAGTTGTGTAGCATTGGTTTTAATAATACCATATAAAGCATGTAATTTCGTATCTCCCAAACCATTGGTATTCATCTCCATATGAGTATCCGTTGACATTGACATACCTGGCATTGTATGCATATGACCACTTAACATGTTCATAGACATACTATTCGACAGATAGTTTACCATGACCATTGCTGTTAAACGATCCGAAATTCCTACCATCCCCATAACCATATGCATATCCATACGCATCAAAGGACTGTAAGCCAAATAAGTGGTGTATACATCTAACTCAGAAATAGAAGTACTACCTTGAATCGGTGTACCCATGCCCATTTGCATATAGCGGTAACTCACCATCCATTCATTTTTTGGATGAACGTGACTAATCATTACCCCAGCTGGTG
>CANGHE010000154.1 GCA_947453545.1 Flavobacteriia bacterium | reverse complement strand
TGGAAATTTAGCTTTAATTCCTAATCCATTAGTAGAAATAACACTTTTGTTATCTGAACCAATGTTCAAAATTTTCTCATAAACATCAACCAAAGAAGATTTATTCGTTGTAACTGTCAACAAAGATAACGCTTCACTTGATTTACAATCTCCGCATGTTTGGTTGATTTTGTAAACTTTTTGCTCTTCAGAAGATAATACACCATCGATTTTAGCTAATTTCTTCAAGTCTTCAACTCTTTTGTCAAAATCACCCTCTGTCTTTTTTGCATCACCACCTTCACTTAAATCATCTGCTTTAGCAATTGTTTTGTAATATCCTGCATAACCATGTACAGTAGCTTCACAAACACCACCTCTTACAGTAACACTATAAATTGGAGCGATCAATACATCTATTTGATTTTCAATAATTGCATTGTAATATGCTTCATCTTTTGCTCCTTGTGGTGTTTTATGATTTTTAGTTGATTGTGCTTTCAATCTTTTAGCAAAGTCAGGAGTAACAGCAACATCCACTTGAAGTTTAGCCGAAACATTGTTCTTTTGATTAATATCAATTGATCTGAAAGAATGATCGTAAGTACTACATGAAGCAATAGTAGCTGCAACAGCTAAAAACATCATTGATCTTTTAATTAATTTATTCATAATTTAAAATTTAAAATATTGCCTACTCTTTGGTTTTTCAGCATCCACCGTATTATTTATTATTTTTCTTTCTTGAAATTTTAATGTACTTGCCATCATCATAAACATCATACATCCCACTTTTTATTAATCCATCTATCACTTCTTTCTCTTTATTAGATGATGCTTTTTGATTATCAGGTAGTTCTGTTTTCGGTTGAGGGGTTTCCACTATTTCTTCATTCTTATTCACTGCTTTTTCTGCAACTGGATTTGGTTTAATAGAAGTAGTTTTTTCTGCAGGAATAGCTCCTTTATGCGTTGGTTTAATTGGATCGACAACTTTGTAGTCTACATATTTATCCGTTTTTTTAACCGTTTTATCTACATTGACTTCCTTCCTAACAACCGTATCTTGAATTCTATTATTTTCTTCAAATTCTAACTGATTAACTTTACTTACATCCTCTTGTACATCTTGTGGAACATCAATTGTATGTGACTTTACAGCGAACGTGTCTATAACCGTAGTTAAGATAGCTTGCTCTGGTAATTCAACTGATTTTTCTTGATTTACTATTACTATTTCACTACTATCCACCTCATTTTTAATCGATTCAGTAGTCAAAATTTGCTTCTCTTCTACCTTTTTATCTTCTAGTTCTATCGATTCTTTTGCTATATGTAAATCCGTTTTATTCAATGATTCAGTAGCAGAACCTAATTCCAATTTAGTATCTTCTAATTCAATAGATTCTTTTGCAATGAACAATTCCGTTTTATTTGATGATTCAGTAACTGAACCTTTATCCAATTTATTTTCTTCTGAAACCAACAACTTACTATCCAAAGCCACTTGGTCTTCAGATGAACGTTTCACTTGTTGATCCAATGGAATTAAACTTTCAATTTTTTGTTTTGAATCCGCTGATAATTCAGCACTGCTTTGTAACTCATCTAATGGTGTCTGATCCTTAACAGATTGCTGTTCTGGATTATTTTTATAATATTTTTGGTCAGCTAAAATCTGGTAATTAATAATGTCAAACCTTTTTATATTATCTTTTTTATCTACAATTATTTCAATAGAAGTACTTTCATCCGATTGAGACAATACCACATAAGAGTGAATAAATACTAAATAGAATACTATAGGGAGAATTTTTATCATAGATTTTAGTGTGAAATAAAAACCAAACGAGTTATTTTTTTTCAGAATTCTTAATGTAAGAATCTAATATGGATGGTTTTTTATTTTTTACTGGAAGAATTACATCGTTACTGTTAATGTATTCCAATAGCATTTTTGAATCAATCTCGTCTGTATTTGTATAGGAAGTAGAAGATGTATGAGATGTTAAATCATTTATCACATTGTCAAACAACATTGCTTTCGCGTGACTTTCAGGAAGTACATTTTTATAATATCCAGCAAATCCAACAACTGTAGCTTCGGCATTACCACCAAATAAAAATAAAATTCTTCTCTTTTTCTTGATAGAATAAATTGGGTCAATCAAGACATCTATTTCATTATCTACAATAGCATTGAAGTATGCTTCGTCTTTTGCAAGGGATACTTTCTTGTGTTTTTTATTCGATTTAGCTGAAACAACTCGTATTGCTGGGCCAAAATCAATTTCAGCAACAAAACTTTCAGCAACAATGTCAACTTGTTGAATATCAACATATCTATATGTTAAATCTGCAGAATTATCTTGTGCTTTCAATGCGAAAACTAAAACAATACAGCATAAAAAAGAATAAACTTTAAGCATAAATAAGAAAGTGTATAGAATTTAATTTTTCCTATAATCTGCAAAGCTAACTTCTTTTTTGAATAAAAATAAAATTATCTGAAAATAAATAAGTTACATCGAAAAAAATACGCATTAATACATAATTAAAAGTGTAATTATCTCATTTTAATTCTTTTCATCCAATCGTTGCATCAACTCTTTCATCTTCTCCTCTGTTTCTTTCTTTTCATTGATAACAAAACGTTGCGCGATATATTCTTTCGGTTTACCAGACTCATCTAATATAGGAGCTATGATTGCATCTACCCAATACTCAGAACCATCTTTTGCTTTATTTAAGACTTCGCCCCTCCAAATTTTACCAGAAGAAATAGTCTTCCACATTTCATCGAATGCTTCATCTGGCATTTCAGGATGACGTAAAATACGATGATTTTGGCCTAAGACTTCATTTTTAGAATATTTCGCCCATTTTTCAAATTCTTCATTGACATAGGTTATATTTCCTTGTAAGTCCGTTTTGGAAACTATGGCTACACTGTTGATAATATTATTCTGAGCAGACATTTCACGCTGTTTGCGTTCCATATCCTCTTGAATAGCTTGCATTTCCTCCAAGTTTTGACGAATTTCTTCCTCTTGTGCTCGTGTTTCTTCTAACATCTGCATCATTTCTTCTTGTTGCGCTTTTTGCTCATTTATCACAAAACGCTGAGCAATATACTCTTTCGGTTTTCCATTATCATCTAAGATTGGAGCAATCACTGCATCTACCCAATAAACAGATCCATCTTTTGCTAAATTCTTCACTTCACCTCTCCAAATGTTACCGGAAGAAATAGTCTTCCACATATCTTCAAAAGCAGCAGCGGGCATATCTGGATGTCTTAAGAAACGGTGGTTTTTACCCATTACCTCTTCTTTCGAATATTTTGCCCATTTCACGAATTGATCATTTACGTAGGTAATGTTTCCTAATAAATCTGTTTTAGAAACAATTGCTACACTATCGATAATATGATTTTGCGCCAACATTTCGCGTTGTACGCGCTCCATCTCTTCCTGCGTCGCTTTCATTTCCTCCATATTTTGGCGGATTTCCTCCTCCTGCGCTAAAGATTGTTCTAATACTTTTTGAATTTGTTCTTGTTTTTCTTTTTGTTCGTTGATGATAAAGCGTTGAGCAATGTATTCTTTTGGTTTCCCATTTTCATCCAATACAGGAGCAATTACTGCATCTACCCAATAGAACGAGCCATCTTTGGCTTTATTTTTTACTTCCCCTCTCCAAATTTTACCAGAAGAAATAGTCTTCCACATGTCTTCAAAAGCAGCAGCTGGCATATCTTCGTGTCTCAATATGCGGTGGTTTTTACCCATCACTTCTTCACGAGAGTACTTAGCCCATTTCACAAATTGATCATTTACATAGGTAATATTTCCAAGTAAATCTGTTTTAGAAACGATTGCGATGCTGTCAATAATATCATTTTGAGCACGCATTTCACGTTGAATGCGCTCCATCTCTTCTTGCGTAGCCAACATTTCCTCCATGTTTTGTCGCATCTCCTCTTCTTGTTGTTGCATTTGCTCCATCATACGCGTCATTTCCCCTTCCTTACGTTCCATCTCCTCTTGTGTAGCTTGCATTTCCTCCATATTCTGACGCATTTCCTCTTCTTGCGCACGCATTTCCTCTGTTTGTTGTTGAGACTGTTCTAGGAGTACTTTTGTTCGCTCATTTGTTTTTGCAGTAGATAAAGTTGAAGCAATACTTTCTGCTAACTTATTTACAAAATCAATCTGATAATCTTCGAACAAATGAAAAGAAGCAATTTCAATTACACCAAAAGTTTCATCATTTACCGTTAAAGGAACTATTAAAAAAGCTTTTGGATTCGCGTCCCCCAGACCAGAAGTAATTTTTACGAAATTTTGAGGGACATCCGTAATATATAAAGTATCATTTTCTTGCCACGCTTGACCCACAAGTCCTTCCCCTTCATCGACACGCATATGCAAGTATTTCTTTTTGTTCCACGCATAACACGCTAATAATTCCAAATGCTTGTCGTTGTGATTTGTATCATTTACTACAAAAATCCCTCCTTGATTCGCATTCAAATACTTTACCAAATTGGAAATAATATCATCTGCTAACGCCTCTAATCCTTCATTGTTTCCTCTCAAGATATCACCAAACTTTGCTAATCCTTCAGTAGCCCAATTACGTTTTTTTTCATCTTCCGCAACTTTGATCAAGTTAACACGCATATTGAGTAACGAATTTCCTAATACATCTTGCTCACTCAATGGTTGAAACTCTTTCTCAAAATTTCCAGAACCAATTTCACCCGCAAATTCTGATGTAGTTCTTAATCCTTCTGTCAAATGATTGATTGATCCTGCAATTTCTGCAATTTCATCCTTAGATTTGATATGTATTGCTTTTGGTAAAACACCATGACGTAAATTTTCAATTACATCTTTAATTGAATGAATGTTGTTCACCAAATAGTTTGATAATATGAACGCAATAATAATGGCTAAAACAAAACCAATTATCATCATAATACTATTTTGAATTTTAGATGAATAACTCAACTGCATTTGAGATTGATCTGCTGAATTACTAATGCTTTGCATTAACTTGTCAGATCTATTAATCTTAGCGAAAACTAATTCTGCTTTAGAGTCTGCTGCATTATCTAAAGCGTCAATTTCATTTTGTAATTTAGCTAGAACTGCTGAATTTCCAGCTTTCGCTTGTATATTTAGTTGTTTCAAGCGCAACGCATAAACTTGATCAATAGAAGGTACCAATACCTCTTCTCGATAATCATTTACATACTTAATTTGCTTTTTAAGACTATTGATACGAGATTTATATTCAATTTCCCACGCTCTTTCTTCAAGTTGTTTGTGTAAAGGAGCGTATGCTTTGGAATACTCTTGTTTCAGCACTAGGTGTTGTTTCCAAAATTCATCTAATTCAGAAGAAGTCGGCGTTGTGATGATTTCCATCAATAACTTCAGATCGTGAGCCACTACAAATTTCACATCCGTAACACCATCTTTTAATGCTTCGCAAGCATCAATTTCTTTCTTTTTGTCTTCTAGTTTCGATAGCGAAAAAAAAGTGCTTAATCCTATTACAATCAATAAGGATGAAATAGTCAAAAAACCAACTAATAATTTGGTTCTAAGTTTCAAATTTAAGAAGTGCTTTATCATACTTTCAATTTTTACCGAAAGTAGATTGTTTGTAAAACCGAAACAATGATAATTATCAGTTTTTTAGAATGTTACGAAAATCACGTAATACTACTTATACAAATAACACTCTAAGTAAAATAACTTATCACTCAAATGAAAGGCATAAAAAAAGCCCGACTAAGTCGAGCTTTACACTAGTATATCAAGCGTGTAATTATCCAATCACACCTTCGTAATCTGCAGCAGATAATAAACCATCTAATTCAGCAGCATCAGAAAATTCAACTTTAATCATCCATCCTTCACCATATGGATCAGAGTTAACCAATTCAGGATTAGCTTCCAATGCAGTGTTGAATTCAACGATTTTACCAGAAAGTGGCATATATAAATCAGAAACTGTTTTAACTGCTTCCACAGTACCAAAAATTTCTTCTTTTCCTAAGTCCTCACCTTCAGTTTCAACTTCAACATAAACGATATCACCTAACTCACCTTGTGCGAATGCTGTAATACCAATTACTGCTGTATTTCCTTCTACACGTACCCACTCGTGGTCTTTTGTGTATTTTAATTCTGCTGGAATGCTCATCTTAACTTGTTTTAATTTTCAGCAAATGTATGATTTTTTTTTATCAAAGAAATAGAATAGAAAGATTAGATGAATTATAAATTAGAATTTAGTAAAAGTCAATTTTAAATGC
>CANGHE010000153.1 GCA_947453545.1 Flavobacteriia bacterium | reverse complement strand
GGAAAATCACGTTTTAACTTAGAAAGTTCTGAAGCTGTTAAATTCATTATAAAAGAATTTGGTTCAGCTCCCATATAGTAATCCTCACGTTCTTTTTCTAGACCATATTGTTTTAGCAACATATTGTCAAAGGAAGATGTTGAACCAGTATTTATAAAGTTTTTGACTAAATATTGTAAATTTTGATTTTGTGGAACAAAAGCTTTTTTTCCATTTATTAATAAGATTGAATTTTTAATTTCCAATTTATCACCAGGAATTGCAACACAGCGTTTAATATAATTTTCTCGTTTGTCAACGGGTCTATAAATAACTCCATAATGTTGAATTAAACGACCTTCTCGACCATCATAAGCTACCTTTTCTTCAGCTAACATATGACGAGCCTTAGATTTCCAAGTGTCAAGATTTTTTATAAATGTTTCACTTGTTGCACCAGATTCTTGAGCTAATCTCATTGCTTCGTTTATGACAATTCCATGATAGTCATGTCCCATTAAACCAAATGGCATTCTTGGATCATAAACAGCTGTATCACCAGAAGGGTAGTTGAATACTACAACATCATTACGTTTTACTTTCCCTAAACCAGGTAACCTCGTATAGTTTAATTTTTCTATATCGGTGTATGATTTCATATCGATAAATGGAAATGTATTGTGTGTTAATGGGAAAGATAGTGGGGTAACCGGAACTTTAGAGCCGTAAGCTAATTTATTAACGAATAGAAAATCTCCAACAAGTAATGTTTTTTCCATTGATCCTGTAGGAATTTGGAACGGTTCAAAAACATAAGTTCTTATTATACTTGCAGCAATTAAAGCAAATAATAACGAGTCCCCCCATTCTTTTACTGATGTTTTTTTACCTGTTTTTTCTTTTGCGAAAAATCCGAGAATATAAGCTATTGCATGTCCTAAAATAGGTAGACAAATAAATAATACAATATGATCACTTATTCTTCTTTTTTCTACATCTTTAGGATTTGCCCAGTTTGTAGCAGGTGTAATTTCACATTTACCTAACTTAGAAAATAATATGTACGGAAAGAAGATAGCTTGAAGTGTTTCTTGCCAAGTGAATTTACCGAATTTTCTAGCATAACTAACATTTAGAATTCCTAACATTATTAGGTGTATACCTGGGAAAATTAACAATAAAGACCACCAAGGTTTATTGTTTGCAATTTTAAAAGCGACATAATAATTATATCCAGGTATTAATGCTTCCCATGATCTTCTATCGGCTTTTTCAAAGCTTGTCCACCACAATGATAAATAGGGGTGAATTAAAATAATTAAGTAATAGTAAAATACGTTCATTTGAAAAATATTTTAATTAGACTGCTTGAATATCTTTAAGCATATCCTTGATTGTAAAAATCCCTTTTTTATCAGCTAACCATTCTGCTGCAAGAACAGCACCTAATGCAAATCCTTTACGATTATGGGCTTGGTGAGTTATTGATAAAGTGTCAATTTCAGAATTATATGATACGGTGTGGGTTCCAGGTACGTCAGGAATACGATGAGCAACAACACCTAATTGTCCAGTTGTTGTGTGAGGCATTTTGCCTTCTTCGCATACCCATGAATAATATGTATCGTTATTTTCTAGAATTCCGTTTGCAAGAGTTATAGCTGTACCACTTGGTGCGTCTAATTTTTGAGTATGGTGAATTTCATCAATTGAGGCAGTATATTGACTTCTATTGCTCATTAATTTCGCTAATTTTTCATTTAATTCGAAAAATAAATTAACGCCAATACTAAAATTACTAGCATATAGTAAAGACCCGTTTTTTTCTGAAATTAAGTTTTCTACTTCTGTCAATTGCTCGTTCCAACCTGTAGTTCCAACAACAATAGGTTTGTCATGTGCAATAACCATATTGATATGTTGTACGGCTAAATCAGGCTTTGTAAATTCAATAATAACATCTACAGAATTGATATCCTTTTCGTTTAGAGGAAAAACACTGTTTGATTTGAATAAAACTTCGTGACCTCTTTCAATTGCAATTTCTTCAATCGCTTTCCCCATTTTTCCGTAACCTACAAGACCAATTTTCATAATTTTCAGCTAAGCGTTAATATTGTGGTATTTGTTTGATGTGCTTAATTCTATTAAACTAATACAAAAATAACCAACCACCTTAATTACACAAGTTTTTAGTGAAAATTAAAACATAAATTAATACCAGCTGTACGATAAATAATTGTAGGTGAAATATTGAGTGATAGGTTTGGGGATATATCAAAATGTGTAAAATGTGCTTCAACAGAAGCATCAATTATTTGTATTAAATAGATACCACCAACCAAAAAAAACATTAGATTTCGGTTTCTAGTGGCACTTTCATGTAAAGCGACTAAATTATATGAATCATAATTGATCCATTTAATTGATGCAGGAAGATTGTTTTTTCTGTTGTAATATTCTTGTTTTAGTTCTTTTTCTTTTTGTATCGCATCTATCAATAAAGAGGAGGAACCTACTAAGCTGATATATATAAGAGGTACTTTCCAAAAAGCATTGTATTTTTTCGTTGGAGCATAAATTTGATTATATACTTGACCTGCTCCAGGTACGATTAGAGATAAAAAAGCTGCGTTTTTAGGTGATGGAAGAATAGGCTTGATAGTATCTTGACAAAAACTTGTAAAGAGAAATAGGCTTAAAATAATTGAAAGTATTAGTTTCATTTATTTAGAATTTCGATGATTCTATTTAAATCTATTTCAGAATCAAAATGGATGGTTATTTTTCCACTTCCCAAGTTAGATTTTTTGATATCAACTTTAGAAGAAAGTTTGTCTTTGAAATAATAACAAAATGTCTCTTGTGAACTATTTAATGCTACACTCGATGGTTTGATTTTTTTTCCAGTTGGTTTAGTTAAAGTTAAACCTTCACGAATAACAATTTCTAATTCACGTACAGAAAGTTGATCTTCTATAACTCTGTTAAATAATAATAATTGTAATTCTTCATCACCAGCAGAAACAATAGCACGTGCATGCCCCATAGATATTTTGCCATCCCGAACTCCTTTTTGTATCTCTACTGGGAGTTTTAACAATCTCAGGTGATTAGTGATACTAGATCTACTTTTTGCAATTTTTTGACTCATTTGTTCTTGAGTCAAATTACATTCTTCAATTAAACGTTGGTAAGACAATGCAACTTCTATAGCATTTAAATCTTCACGTTGAATATTTTCAACCAATGCCATTTCTAACATTGTTTGATCATTGGCAACGCGTATGTATGCAGGAACCTCAGTTAGTCCAGCTAATTGAGAGGCTCTAAATCTTCTTTCACCGGAAATAAGTTGGTAGGTATCTACTCCTAATTTTCGAACAGTTAAGGGTTGAATTATTCCATGTGTAGCAATACTAACACTAAGCTCTTTTAGTGCTTCTTCTTCAAAATGAGTTCTAGGGTTAAAAGGATTTGCTTCGATATTGCTAATCGAAATCATGGAGATTGACCCTAATACATTTCCTTCATTATCACGTGAAGTAATATCAGTTGAAGCGTTTTCTAATAAAGCACCAAGCCCTCTTCCAAGCCCTCCTTTTTTCTTAATGTTTGAACTCATGATTAAAATGAAATTGTTTTATCTTCGTTTGAGATGTTTGTTTTGTCGTTTTTTTGCAAAATTTCACGTGCAAAATTAAGGTAATTAATAGCACCTTTACTTGCAGCATCGTGCATTACAATTGTCTCACCAAAACTCGGCGCCTCAGCTAATTTGGTTGTACGGTGGATAACTGTATCGAAAACGAGTTCTTGGAAATGAGTTTTTACTTCGTCAACTACTTGATTAGCAAGTCTTAATCGTGTGTCATACATTGTTAGTACAATACCTTCAATTTCTAATTGTTCGTTTAAACGTCCTTGAACTATTTTGATTGTATTTAATAATTTACCTAAACCCTCTAATGCGTAATATTCACATTGAACAGGAATGATAACTGAATCAGCGGCAGTTAATGAGTTTACTGTAATTAGACCAAGTGAAGGTGAACAGTCAATAATGATAAAATCGTAATTGTCTTTAACCTTATCTAATGCTTGTTTAAGCATATACTCACGATTAGGTAGGTTAATCATTTCTAATTCAGCACCAACTAGATCAATATGAGATGGTAGTATATCCAAATGTGGATTACTGGTATTTATAATAATTTCTTTTGGATCAATATTATTGATAAGGCAATCGTAAATGTTGCGTGTATTTTTCGGGTCTAATCCAACACCGGAAGTAGCGTTTGCTTGCGGATCAGCATCTACTAAAAGCGTGCGGTATTCTAATACACCAAGACTACCACTTAGATTAACAGCGGTTGTAGTTTTTCCAACACCTCCTTTTTGATTCGCAATCGCAATTATCTTACCCATTTCTTTTAATTTAGATCATAAAGATAATGTATCTAAACACGAAAAATATACAATTTGCCTGAAAATAGTTATCAACTATTCGGCTTTGAAATTTTCATATCTTTCTACCTGATAAGTAGATGTAAAAAAAGCTCCAATTGGAGCTTTTTACTAGGTTTATAAACTTTCAAATGTGAATGGAGGCTCTGTTTTGTCAGATCTTGTATAGCTATCTGTTCTGAAATCTCCTGTTTCGTTCAGTTCGTTTAATTTTTCCATCACCTCATCTAAACCTTCTTTGAATTTTTGGAAATCTTCTTTGTAAAGGAATAGTTTGTGTTTTTGGAAATATTCTCTTCCATCTTCGATTACTTTTTTGCTTTCAGTAAGGGTAAGATAAAGTTCATTTCCTTTTGTTGTTTTAATATCGAAGAAATAAGTTCTTTTCCCTGCTTTTATCGCTTTACTAAAAACTTCATCATTACGATCATTTCTCTTATCAAATTCCATAAACATCTGTATTTAAATGTCAAATTGTTGTATAAAAGTAATATTTAGTTGTTTAATAAAATAAAAAAAAGAAATAAATTTCAACGTTTACCTTTTCTTTTCTTTAGGAAGAGCTGGTAAGTGTTTATTTTTTCCTCCAGGAGCATTGGCGTCAGTTGGGTCTACCCATTGTTTTTTAACTTCATTTTCAATAATTTCTCCTGTAAGTGGGTCAATCGTTTTTTGTTTAATTGTTTGTTTTTCCGGATCATTCACTCCAATAACATCTTCCTTTAATACCCATTTATCTTTTTCGAATTCAAAAGCATCATAGGACATATCTGGAATGTAATACTCGTAAAAACCTGTCATAGAGGGTACTTCAGGAGAGAGGTGGTCAAAAATGATGCGGTCGTATTTGTATTCGTAGCGCATACTCATTGTTGCCTTTTTTGAATACTCGTATACTATCCGCTTTAATTTTTCAGTTTTAGTGTAGAATATTGGGGCGCCTAATTTTACATGATTTCCACTAATGTACAAAACATCTATAATTTTCATGTTACTGATGTTGGAGTTACTTCTCCAGCCAAGAATTGTGTATAAATCTTTCCCTCCCTTTTCTATAGGTATGATTTTGTAGTAAAGTGCACCATACCAATTGTTTTCTGTTATGACGTCTTTTGATAGTTTTTCTGTGTATCCACTTTTTTCAATCAATTCAATGACTTTGTTTTTTTTTCTGTTGCCAGGTCTTAATATAAAGCAGTAAAAGAGGTTGGATTCGTCTTCCAGTTGGACATTCCAATTGATTATTTTGAACTTTTTATCCGGACTACTTATGAAACCAACTGTTCGTAAGGTTGCAAAGGGGTGGTTGTAAGCGTCTGGAAGTAAGATTGTTTCCAAAAGATAATCTCTGAATTTTCCGTTTGCTACTTTTTTATCATTATCGGATGTAGCAGATCGTATTTTGTTGAGATAAACAAAAAGAACCTTTTCTCTGTAAGGCAAAATTGTATCTTTTTGAGAGAAAAGGTTCAGATAAGAAAGACACAAAAGAACTAATAAAAATACTTTCATATCTTAATAACGTTAATGTAACACGTTTAGTGTTATTATAAATGCATAAAATCTTTTTTAGCTAAAAGTTCGTCTTCAGACTCCTCGTGATTTGGATCATCAACACAACAATCAACAGGACAAACAGCAGCACATTGTGGCTCATCATGAAAACCAACACATTCTGTACATTTATCTGGTGCAATGTAATACACATCCATATCAATAGGTTCGAATGCGTTTTGCGCATCGATATCATTACCATCTAACGTAGTAATCATTCCTTTTAAAGTTGTTCCGTCTGAATATCTCCATTCAGCGCCACCTTCATAAATTGCATTGTTTGGACATTCAGGCTCGCAAGCTCCACAGTTAATGCATTCGTCAGTTATCATTATTGCCATGGCAAGTAAATTTAATTTTTCGTTTACAAATATAATTATGAATCATTAAACAAAGAATG
>CANGHE010000152.1 GCA_947453545.1 Flavobacteriia bacterium | reverse complement strand
AGCCTCAGCAGCTAAACGGTCTTCCTCTTGTTTCTTTTTTAACGCTAACTCTGATGCAAGTCTGTCCTCTTCCGCTTTCTTATCCGATTTTACTTTTGCTAATGCTTGTCTATTTGCCT
The DNA here is from genome assembly GCA_947453545.1 of Flavobacteriia bacterium. Classification (GTDB taxonomy): domain Bacteria; phylum Bacteroidota; class Bacteroidia; order Flavobacteriales_D; family Crocinitomicaceae; genus CANHVK01. Next base: position 6,298 of record CANGHE010000152.1, on the reverse strand, counting down.
CTTCTTCTTTTGCTTTGACAATTTTTATGCCTTTAACAATACGATCAACTTCAGTTATCGTTTTTTCCGCGGTTGGTTCATCATATTGTAATCCCAAATTTTCATCATATACAAATTCTGTTGCAGGATAATTTAAAACAAAACTAAAATCAACATTTGGAACATCATCAAAAAGAGACATATCTACACCTCCAGCTGGATCAGCATTCTCTTCTAATGTTTTTTCAGTAATATTCGTATAGTTAACATAAACAAAACGAGTTACTTTCCCCGGTTTTGACATTACAACCTTATATTTTTTTCCAATAGGTAATTTAAGATATGCATCTCCGGATCCATCAGAAAGAATAGAAAGTATTTCACTTCCTTCATCAAAAACCTTTACAGATACACCAGGTTCTTTCTTTTGAGTAAAGTAATTTAATGTACGAACATGAAAAGGTATTTCAAATTGTGAAAACAGATGATTTGATAACAAGTAAAAAAAGAAAAACAGAAGATATTTAAATTTCATATCCAGAAAATAAACATTACGATAAAAAACGTATTTAATCGTATAAAAGGATAAAAATAAACATTCTATGAAAAACAGAATATAATTAGCTTAATAAAGCAAAATGTAAAAAAAAGATTTAATCGGTAATTCCAAATTTTTCTTTCAATTTAAGCTCTCTTTCTAGCATATCAGACAAACTTGTTTTTGACAAAATCCTAATCGTTGCTTCTCTAACCTCCAACATCACATCGTGTAAACTACAACTTGCTTCACTTACACATTCTTCACAAGATTCATAAAAGTTCAAACTAACACATGGTAACATTGCAATAGGCCCCCCAGAAATTCTTATTATATTGCTTAATACAATTTCTTGAGGATGTTTTGCTAAATAATATCCTCCGCTTGCCCCCATTTTACTGTGAACCATTCCATTATTTCTAAGTTCAACCAAAATAGCTTCCAAAAATTTTCTAGGTATCTTTTCAACTTCAGAAATTGTTGAAATACGCAAAGGTGCAGGATTACCATAATTTTTAGCCAAAGCAACAAGTGCTTTAATTGCATATTTTGATTTTTTGGAAAGCATATTAACTAAATTTATTCAAAGGTAATAAATTAACTACTAAATAAGTAGATTAAGTCTGTATTTTCACAAAAAATAAAACGATTACAAATAAGATTCAACTTCACAAATGAATTATTTAGTAACACCAATTACTCCTTCTTGAAATCTTTAAATATACTTATTTAGGATTCTAATTATTTTCAATTAAGTTATTTCAACACTTTACATATTTACGTATATTTGTTTTTTATGAAAAATTCAAAGATGGCAAAAAACTCTACTATAACTGAAGTACAAAACGTGGATTTTGAAACATTCAAAAAGGAAGTATTAGCAGATTTCAAATTAGCTTGTTTATCTAGAGAGACATCCTTGCTTGGACGTAAAGAAGTTCTTACAGGCAAAGCTAAATTTGGGATTTTTGGTGATGGTAAAGAACTAGCGCAAATTGCTTTAGCCAAACAATTTCGTAAAGGAGATTTTCGTTCTGGTTATTACCGTGACCAAACGATGGTATTTGCATTAGGAGAGTTAACCATCAAAGAATATTTCGCTGGACTATATGCACATACAGATGTTTATTTAGAACCAACTTCTGCCGGAAGACAAATGGGTGGACATTTTGCAACTCGAAATATCGATGAAAATGGACATTGGGTTGATTTAATGCAACATCATAATATTGCATCTGACATCTCACCTACTGCTGGACAAATGTCTCGTATGTTAGGTTTAGCTCAGGCGTCTAAAGTATATAAAGAACATCCAACACTTAAAAACAATCCTAATTTCAAAAAATTCACTAACGAAGGAAATGAAATTGTCTTCGGTACTATTGGCGATGCTAGTACTTCAGAAGGTGTATTCTGGGAATCAATGAATGCAGCAGGTGTTTTACAAGTTCCTATTCTTATGTCTGTTTGGGATGATGGATATGGTATCTCTGTTCCAACAGCAAAACAAACAACAAAAGGAAGTATATCCGAAGCATTAGCGGGTTTACAACGTACAGAAGAAAAAACCGGATGGGAAATCTTAACTACTACTGGTTGGGATTATGTAGACATGGTAGAAACTTTTGAAAAAGCTGCACGCATCGTTCGTGAAGAAAGAATACCAGTTTTAGTGCACGTTAAAGAAGTGAATCAGCCGCAAGGTCACTCTTCATCAGGTTCACACGAACACTATAAATCTGCTGAAAGATTACAGTGGGAAAAAGATTTCGATTGTATTGCAAAATTCAAAGAATGGATCTTAAACTTTGAAGTTGATGGTGAAATCATTGCCTCTCAGGAAGAAATTGAGAAGCTTGAAAAAGAGGCAAAAGAAGAAGTTAGAAATATAAAAAATGAAGCTTGGAAAGACTTTTGTGATGATATTCAAAACGATATCAACTCTGTACTTCCAATTCTTCAACAAGCACACAATGAGTCTTCTCATAAAGAGAAAATCCAACAAGATATTGATCGCTTAGCAAAAGAGAAAGACTTACTTCGTAAAGATGTATATGGAATTGTTCGTGGCACCCTAAGAACTGTTGCAAAAGAAAATATTCCAGCAAAAAAAGCTATTGCAACTTGGGTACAAGATAAATTGGCTATGTGTTTCGATCGTTATTCAACACATATCTACTCTCAATCCGATTTACAAGCACTTGCAATTAAAGAGGTTCAACCGAGTTACGAAAATGAAGTTCAATTAACGGATGGACGTTTAATTTTAAAAGAAAATTACCACACAATATTTAAAAATTATCCAGAAACATTAATCTTTGGTGAAGATGTTGGTGGTATCGGTGGTGTAAACAAAAGCTGTGAAGGTTTACAAGCTGAATTCAGTGAACTTAGAGTTTTTGATACAGGAATTAGAGAAAATACCATCATTGGTCAAGGGGTTGGTATGGCTATGCGAGGATTACGTCCTATTGCTGAAATACAGTATTTAGATTACTTAATCTATGCATTACAAATCATGTCTGATGATTTAGCTACTTTACAATATAGAACAAAAGGTGGACAAAAAGCTCCGCTAATTATAAGTACTCGTGGACATCGCTTGGAAGGTATTTGGCATAGCGGTAGTCCAATGGGAATGATCATCAATGCTGTTAGAGGTATGATTGTATGTGTTCCTAGAAATATGACTAAAGCAGCTGGTTTCTACAATACGTTACTTGCTAGTGATGATTGTGCGCTGGTGATTGAACCATTAAATGGTTACAGAACGAAAGAGAGAAAACCAACGAATTTTGGTGAATTCAAGACTCCTATCGGAATACCTGAAATAGTACAAGCTGGTACTGACATCACTCTAGTTTCTTATGGTTCTACATTTAATATTTGTGAGAAAGCTTGCACAATTTTGAAAGAACATGGAATTTCAGTTGAATTGATTGATGTTCAAACACTTTTACCTTTTGATGTTAATCATATGATTAAGGATTCACTTGCTAAAACAAATCGTTTGTTATTAGTAGATGAAGATGTAAGTGGTGGTGCTTGTGGATTTATGTTGGATAAGATATTGGTTGAACAAAAAGCTTATTTCCACCTAGATTCGGCTCCTGTTACATTAACAGCAAAAGATCATAGACCAGCATATGGAACAGATGGTGATTACTTCTCTAAACCTAACCTAGAAGATATAATTGAAAAAGTAATGGAAATTATGCACGATGCAGATCCTGTATCTTATCCAAAACTTTATTAAATCGTTGATCTGTGAAAAAAGATAAAATTACGATTGCAATTGATGGATTTTCAAGTTGTGGAAAAAGTACTCTTGCAAAAGCGTTAGCTTCTGAATTAGGTTATATTTTTATTGATACTGGTGCGATGTATAGAGCTGTAGCGTTGTATTGTTTCAAACAAGGCTGGATAACAAAAGAGGGAATTGATGAATCATCAGTCGTTAATAACCTAGACAAGATTACACTTCATTTTGAACGTAACTTAGAAAATTCAAAACTTGAAATCTTTTTGAATAATATCAATGTAGAAAAAGAAATCAGAACTCTCGAGGTAAGTCAATTAGTTAGTAAAATAGCAAGTATCAAACTAGTTCGATCGAAATTAGTATTCGAACAACAAAAAATGGGAAAAAATGGTGGTGTTGTTATGGATGGCAGAGATATAGGATCAGTTGTATTTCCGAATGCAGAACTAAAATTATTTGTAACTGCTTCACCTGAAATACGAGTTGAAAGAAGGTATAAAGAATTGCTTTTAACCGATCCAACAATCTCTAAAGAATCCATTAAAGCTAACTTGGAAGAAAGAGATTATTTAGATACAACAAGATCCGAAAGTCCATTAATACAAACACAAGATGCTATCATATTAGATAACAGTAATCTTACCCCTGATGAGCAATTATATTTAGCACTTGAAATAGTGAATGAAAGGCTTTAATCTAATTTACTTCAAAATTTATTCTTTCAGACTCTTTTCCATTGATAATAACCGCAACTCCATGTAATCCTGGATAGTATTTTCTCGTTGTAATTGGCTTGAAAGAATGTTTTTTTAATATTTCGATTTGTTGATTGGGCTGCATTGTTTTTTCACTGATTTTAAACACCTTACTACCCTCTTCTTTATTTAGTCTTTTAAAATACACACGGTATTCCAAACGAATAGGAACAGACTCCTCCGAATGATTCGTTAACCCAAATTCAAATGATAGATATTCTCCCTGTTTTACAACTGTGTCAACAACACGAAACGCACTGATTTTCAAGCTCGAATTTTCTGACACTCCTAACAAACTCAATACCTCCTTATTTCCTGCTTTTAATAACGTACGCACCCCGTGTTTAATCAACGCATCCGTTTCTTTGGAAATCCCTTTCCAAGCCTTCACAGTTTCTATCACCATCGCTGGATGAGATTTCGAAATATCGTTCAGATTATTAGCAACACTTCTTCGAACATATTCAGAGGAATCTTGTTTCAACTTAGTCAACAAAGGAATCAATAGTTCAGGGTTTTGCACAAAATTAGGCAACACCTCTCCCCAAGGCAACCTTGGTCTACTTCCCTCAGATGCTAACCTACGAACGTGATGATTAGTATGCTCTGCCCAAGAATTTACTTGTTGCAGCATTCGAGCTGGATACGCTATAAAAAAAGGACGAATCGCAAACTCACAACTAGTAAAGGTTGTAATTACTTCCATTGCTTGTATCGCCTCTTCTAAGTGATTAATTGCATACAAAGAAACGTAATCTGCTAAAAACAAATATTCTAAACTATATTCAGTTTCCATTTCTTCTTTCAAACCTTCTACCAATACACAAATTGCGTTAAGCGATTCAACCACATCCGATGAAAGGAATGTATGTAATACCTGGGTTGTTTTGCGCATACGTTGTTTGAGAGATAGCTCCTCCCACGAATCATCAATCAACCTACTATAAAACAATTCTTTATCAATCGACAATTGCGCTTTATTCGCAGCTAAAATAAATGCATCATAAAATGCAATTGAATAACGGTCTTTGAGTAGGCTTGACATATTCTAAGAAATTAATTACCACGAAATTACAATTATCATTGTAAATGGTTTAAAATTTCATTCAAATTAGAATCTCAATTCTATGAAAATTGAAAAATTCGGGATATTATTTCGCCCTTTCAGTATAAGGCGTTACCCTATACTAAGGTATTAAACCCTTTCAGGGTTATGAAAAAAGGAATCAATCTCTAATATCCAAACCCCGAAGTGGGTGCAATATATTACCGATGGGTTTTACCCATCGATAAAATACACAACATCCATCAAGCCCTGAAAGGGCGCAATACGATTCGCAACATTCAAAAAAAAATAAGCCATTAAAAACCTTAAAAAAATTAAAATTAAATGAACTTTTAAGTAAAAGAAAAGATATATTTTATTAATTTAAATAGAAAATCTAAAACAAACAACAAAATAAAAACCTACAAATGAATAACTTAAACAAAAACAAACACATCCTATCTGGATAAAATCCAAAATCAACTTTCAATCATATTCCACACCTAAAAATGGAGAAAAAAAACCAGAAAAATGGTGGAAAATCATCCGATAAAATAAAATTCAAAAAACATAAATAACCAATAAATATGGGGCAATCATTAGTGAAAAATTATATACACATCGTATTTAGTACCAAATATCGTCAACCCTTGATACATCCAACCATAGAAAATGAACTATTCAGTTACATAGGTGGAATTTGCAATAAATTAGAATGT
>CANGHE010000151.1 GCA_947453545.1 Flavobacteriia bacterium | reverse complement strand
ATCACTATTCCACCGTTGACAGAAGAAAGACGTCGTGAGATGGTTAAAAAGGCAAAAGCAGAAGGAGAACACGCTAAAGTTGGTATCCGTAACAACCGTAAAGATGCATTAGACATGATTAAAATGTTGAAAGCGGATGGTTTGTCTGAAGATGCTGTAAAAGATGCCGAAACAAAGATTCAAAACATTACCAATAACTTTATTGCAAAAGTAGATGAAGTGATTGTAGTGAAAGAGAAAGACATAATGACGATATAATGTTGAATGATGAGTTGTGAATGATAAATTAACTCATAATCTATAACTTATAATTCATAATTTTAAAAACGTTTTGGGAAACTGAAACGTTTTTTTTGTTTTATTAAGTAGATTCTTTTTCTGATTGACTCTTATTAATTTATAAAAAGGAATTAAATTCTAGCCTTTTTCTTAATTATTTACCCTCTTCAACCAATCACTTACCACTTTTAACGCCTTCATATTAAACGTTTCCTCAATAGTTGCATATTCCGATGGATTTCCGGTTTTTGCTTTTTGAAAAAGATGATTTAACCCTTTAAGTTCAATCGTTTTGAATTGCTTGTTTCCTCCTTTGGTGAGAGCTAGTTTAATCCCTTCTAAATTTTCTTTTGCTGGTACTTGCAAATCTAATGAGCCGTTTAAGGCAAGTACAGGACAAGTAACTTTCTCTAAATAGTTAGCAGGATTTGACAGCAAGAAATAGTTAAACCACGGACTTGAAAGTTGAGCGTACAAAGATTCTATTTCACTTTCAGTGGCTGGTTTGCCATTGTAAGAACTATAGGCTTTATTGATTTCGTTTATGATCGTAACGCTATCTTTATTAGATACCATCAGCGTGTATAATTGTTCATTTAAGGAATCGCTTTTGCTTAATTGTGCGTCAGACATTCCATTGACTTTACCAATTAATTTTGCTTGTAAGCGGAGTAGGTCTTTGCCTTTCATTCCAGGTCCGGCAAGTAATACGATAAATGCTACCTCTTTGTTGTTGGAAGCAACCATAGGTGCAATTAATCCACCTTCACTGTGGCCAATTAATCCAACGGAGGTGATGTCATTCCGAGATTTTAGATAGTTCACACAAGCGTTAGCATCTGAGGCAAAATCTTCTGTAGTAGCCGTTGCGAAGTTACCTGTTGATTCACCAAAACCTCTGTCATCATAGCGCAATACCGCATATCCTTTGCGAGTTAAATAGTCGGAAAGAATTAAAAACGGTTTATGACCAAGTAGTTCTTCATCTCTATTTTGTGGTCCACTACCACTGATTAAGATAACGCAAGGGAACGTACCTTCCTTTTTGGGTAAAGTTAACGTTCCTGCAAGTGAATGATCCTTGTTCACGATTACTACATCTTCCGAATAATAGGGGTAAGGTTTACTTGGTTCTTGTTTTTTAGGGATTATACTATCATCCTTCAGTTGTTTTTGTAAATTCAATGGTAAGGTCATTCCGCGTTGGGTTACTTGCCCATAGATTGCATCCGTTGTTTGCCTCGTTCCTTTGTAGATAAATTGTAACGCGTCTATTTGGATGAAGAGTTCATTGTTTTTAAATACCGTAACATTGGTAGGAATATCTTTTGCCCCTTGTTTTGGGCTATCCATTTTGGTTATTAAACCATTAGAAGTGCTATCGATTTTAAAAACAAGTGGCAAACTAAATCCATTGATGTTGATTTCCCCTTTCCAAGATCCTTGAATGGATTGAGCGAATGATTGTGATGTTAATAGTAAGGCTAAGTATAAGAGATTTTTCATAGTATTATTTGTTGTGAAGTTGAAATAAATATTCTTGTTCTAATTGTCCTGGAGTAGGAATGTATCGAATTGGTTTTTGTAAAATTACATTATCCATAATGGTTGTGTATCCACTTCTGGAAATGATTGCTTTACAATTGTAGAATAGTTCGTCCATAGCTGACCAAGAGGTATTTTGAACGATTTCTAAGTTTTGAGGTAGTTGTGTATAAACATATTTGTTGGGACAAATGCATTTAATTTTTTCTTCAGTTTGAAGTGCTATTTGTTTGATTTCGTTGAATAATTGTTCTGCATAGGGTTCTGGTCCACTGATTACAGCTAAAATATAATCTTTTGAATGAATTTTTCTTTTGTCAAAACGCGATTGTATACCGATGTAATCAATCGGTAGCGAACTTTTTGGTGTACTTAATTCCCCTGCAAATTGGTGTTTGTCAGTATCAAGTACCCAGATGGAATTGAATTTTTCAAGTTGATTTGTATGCCATTGATTTGCAAATTGCTGTATTCCTTTGAGCGGTAAGGTTACTTGATGGGTGATAAAAATGGAGGGGATAGTTTGATGCCTAAATCCATAGCGATGATCTGAAATAACTAAGGATATTTTCCATTGTTGACACAATTGTTTCACTGCCGTATGTTCTTGTTGTATGGTTTTCTGGATTCGATATGTGTTTTTTAACATTTCGAAGGTCCAATTTCCCTTGCCTGTAAATTGTAGGGCGTAACCTTTCAAAAAGACACATTGAATTGGGTTGCAGTATTGCTTGAGAATCGTTTGTTGCTGTTCGGTTCCTGCAAAAATAAGTGTGTTATCTTGTTGTAGTAATTGTTGTATGATCGGAATAGATCGTGTTAGGTGTCCCATACCCCAATCGTTGCAAGCATAAAGAATTGTTTGGTTTGAGATTGTGGCTAGGTGCATAAAAACTATGCTAATACAAAGGTTTAAATTTATTAAGCTTCTATTTTACCATTGTACAAATCTGAAATCGGAAAAATTAGTTCGTAATTATTCCAATTGATATTTCCATCTGTAATTGCAAAGTTCGAAAAAAGTTTTTCGTTCAAATATTTTTTAATAGATGGATGTAATGATTTTGATAAAAATGGTTTAAAGTCTATTAATTTCTCAACTCCATTATTGAAGGTAATACGAATTGCATAATCAGACAAGTAGTTAGCTTGTTTCACTTTTAATACTTCCGTATTTTCTTCTGTGTTTTTGTATTCGACTGTTATTTTCATTTTAATCTTTTTGTAATTTTCTCAAATGTTACTTCCTTGTGATATACAAAATAATTAATCCATTTTTTTACAATTTCATCTCCAAAAGTTTCAAGGAAAATTTCGAAATCTTTCAAATCTTTTCCTTTTAGTGGTAATGAACCTGATGAGTTTGTTATTTTAATTTCAGAAATAATCCCATCAACAATATAAAATTCAGCTTTGCTTTCAAACTCGCCTTTTTTCGCATGTACATGTATAGGTTCATGTTCATTTGAATAGAAGAAAATTAAGATTCCTAGGTATTCAAAAATTTTAGGCATAAAGTCAAAATACTATTTCTAATCTTTTCAAATTTACAAAATTTACTTGAATTTTAAAAAATACTTCCTCTATAATTTTCTTACATTTGCACTCAAAAATTACTTGTTATGGCTGACTTTTTTTATCAAAACCCTTATCCAATTTTAGCGGATAAAACAGAATATAGAAAAATCACTTCTGATTACGTGAAGGTTGTAAACTACGGTAACAGAGAGGTGTTAGAGATTGATCCAAAAGGATTAGAAGTATTAGCAAAAGAGGCCTTAAGCGATGTGTCTTTTTATTTGAGAGCCTCTCACTTGGAAAAATTACGCGCAATTATTGAAGATCCAGAAGCAACTGATAATGATCGTTTTGTTGCATATAATTTATTACAAAACGCTACCGTTGCTGCAGAAGGGCAATTGCCTTCTTGTCAAGATACAGGAACTGCAATTGTAATGGCGAAAAAAGGGGAGGATGTCTATACGGGAGCAATTGATGAAGAGCATCTATCCAAAGGGATATTCAATACTTACCAAGAAAAGAATTTACGTTTCTCACAAGTTGTGCCTTTAACGATGTTCGATGAGAAAAACTCAGGAACAAACCTACCAGCACAAATTGATATTTATGCGAAGAAAGGAATGTCTTATGAGTTCTTGTTTTTAGCAAAAGGAGGAGGTTCAGCAAATAAAACATTTTTATACCAACGTACAAAATCATTGTTGAATGATGCATCTTTAGAGCAATTTGTAAGAGAGCGTATCAAAGATTTAGGTACATCTGCATGCCCACCTTACCACTTAGCATTGGTGATTGGCGGAACTTCTGCTGAAGCGAATTTAGCAACAGTAAAGAAAGCTTCTGCAGGATATTTTGATGAACTTCCAACAGAAGGGAATATCGGAGGTCAAGCGTTTCGTGATTTAGAATGGGAAGCACGCGTACATAAAATTTGTCAAGAGAGTTTGATTGGAGCACAATTCGGAGGTAAATATTTTACGCACGATGTTCGTGTAATTCGTTTGCCTCGTCATGCAGCATCTTGCCCAGTTGGGTTAGGTGTTTCTTGTTCGGCAGATAGAAATATCAAAGCGAAAATCACGAAAGACGGTATTTTTGTAGAGCAATTAGAACAAAATCCACGTAGATTATTACCTGAAACAGCACCACATTTAGAAGCGCCTGTAGAAATCGATTTAGATCGCCCAATGGCAGAAGTATTAGCTGAGTTATCTAAATACCCAATTAAAACGCGTTTGAAATTGAATGGTACATTGATTGTGGCTAGAGATATGGCGCATGCAAAAATCAAGGAATTGATTGATGCGGGTAAACCAATGCCAGAGTACTTTAAAAATCACCCAATTTACTATGCAGGACCAGCGAAAACACCAGAAGGAATGCCTTCAGGAAGTTTTGGACCTACAACAGCAGGAAGAATGGATGCGTACGTAGATCAATTCCAATCGTTAGGTGGAAGTATGATCATGTTAGCAAAAGGAAATCGTTCGAAAGATGTTACCAATGCGTGTAATAAATACGGAGGTTTCTATTTAGGGTCTATCGGCGGACCAGCAGCAATTTTAGCAAAAGAAAATATCACATCAGTTGAAGTGGTTGATTTTGAAGAAATGGGCATGGAAGCAGTTCGTAAGATTACAATTAAAAATTTCCCTGCATTTATCATTACAGATGATAAAGGGAATGATTTCTTTGAGAATATATAAAGCATTTTTCACATCATTAGAAGCTGGTTTCAATTAAATTTGAAGCCGGCTTTTTTATTGCTTTAAATCTTAGTATTATATTTGTGTAATATGTTTAGCGCAGAAGAAATCAAAGTATTAATTCAGGGAGGGGAAGGGTATAATGTCGAATTTAAAGTACGTGTGCCTAATAAGCCAAAAGAATTAACCGAAGAAATATGTGCCTTTGCTAATGCAGCAGGAGGAACGTTATTACTCGGTGTCAATGATGAAAACACAATTGTTGGAGTTGAAATTGATAATGCGAAACGCTCTGCAATACAAAATTCATTAAATGATATCAATCCCCATATATCTTGTCTGTTTTATTCTGTTTTAGTAGATGGAAAAGAAGTTTGGGTAATAGAGGTTAGTTCTGGTGATCAAAAACCATATACTTTATCTGGTGCAATCTATGTTCGACAAGGACCTAATTCACAAAAAATCACTTCTGTTGAACAAATGCGTGATTTCTTTCAGCAATCCAGTAGAATTTATTTTGACGAAGCTCCTTGTTCAGGCTTTTCTGTAGATGATATCAACGAATTATTTTTCGAAGAATTTAGAATTGCTGCAGGCTTATCAACTGCGGTTAGTCGTGAGCAAATTATCAAAAATTTAAAATTGACATTACCATCTGGAGAGATGAAAAATGGTGCAGTTTTATTTTTTGGTAATCATCCGCAAGAACTTATTGATAAAGCTGTTATTCGTTGTGTTGCTTTTGAAGGGGTAGATAAAGTGAATATCATTGATGATAAAACATATGGTGGACCTCTTTTTTATCAATATAAACAAGCGATGCAATGGCTAAAAGGCAAGTTGAACGTTCGTTACAAAATTGAGGGGCAAGGTCCAAGAGAGGAAATTTGGGAGATACCAGAGGTAGCTTTTAAAGAAGCTATCATCAATGCACTTTCTCATCGAGATTATTATGATAAGGGAGCAAGAACAACTATTGAATTATTTTCAGATCGTATAGAAATTACTAATCCAGGAGGGTTGGTATCTGCTATTTCAATGGATGATTTTGGATTTAAAAGTCATAGTAGAAATCCATTGGTATTTGGTCTTTTCGAAAGAATGGATATGGTGGAGCAAATAGGTTCAGGTATCATTCGTATTCAAGAATTATTATCTATTCATAAATTAAAGGCAGCAAATTTCCGAACGGAAGGTATGTTTACAATTATTTTTAACAGACCAAAATCCGATGAAAATGAAATGAAAACTAGGGTAAAAACTAGGGTAAAAACTAGGGTAAAAACTAGGGTAAAAACTAGGGAGAAAATAATCTCTTTAATGATTGAAAATAAGAATATTAGTGCTGAGTTTTTAAAGGATTTAACAGGAGTGACTTT
>CANGHE010000150.1 GCA_947453545.1 Flavobacteriia bacterium | reverse complement strand
TTTTCTTTGATAGCTTCTAATGCTACTTTAGTCTTAAAAGCAGCACTAAATTTTCGTCTTTCTTTTCTCATATTTCAACTGTTAAATTTACACTTTAATCAGTTGTCCTATATTTGGGGGGAATTATACAATGAGTATGAATACGAAAAACGATTGATTGCATTAGAGATAATTCGCGATGAAGATAGTGCATCAGATATTATAGAAATAAAAAGTTTTTTCTACAACTTATTAAGTCTCTTCACAAAGCCATTTCAAGAAAAAACATTTGATTTCGCGGATGAACAATTCTTTGCAGAAATAGGACGTTTAGGTGAATCGTTTACTAAAAATGACAACCTAAAAAAACTAAATGGAAACAGAGGATCTAAGCATTTCTTATATATGAATAGAACCTTCTTTGGACTATACAATCTGCTGCACGATTTAAAAACAGAAATTAATACTAATTAATAAATTAGACAAATTAAATTTCGTTTCATTTTTTTATATCATTAGACATGATAAAATTCAAACCAACACTCAAAGAATGAATCATTTTAGTTGTACTAAAACTTCTGTAATTAATATTATCGGTAAATGATATTCCTATTTTATGATTTTGAAAAAGTGTTACTTTAGTAATTCCATAAAATATATAATCTGTTAACTTTTTAAAATTAGGTTGATAATAATACTCAAAAGATATATTCAATAAACGAGCATCGTATTTAAATTTTGCTCGTAAAGAGTTTCTATATACACTTATATTTGGTAAAATAGAAAATCCTGTGTTTTCATAAATTACACCATAAGATAGTGAAAAATACTTCCACCAATATATATAACCAACACCAATAGAATTATCGTATTCTATTGAACGTGTTAAAGAATGATTAAACATGTACAAACAAAACCAATTTTTGTAACTAAAATTAGTCTTATGGGTAAAATCTTCGGCAATTTTCTTAGATATCCAAGATATAGAATAATTAGAATTATTATTTAAAATAAATTTATTATACCTAAAGCTATTATCACCTAGATACGCTAAATTAGTTTGATTTGTATTACTGGCAGTTGAGCCGTTAATTGAATTATTAAATGTATACTTCAATGTATCACTTTGTGATAGCAAACCGAAACTCAAAAAATAAAAAATAAAAAGAAAATAATTCATAAATTAAAACAAACCACCTTGGATAAAACCTATATCCCTTCCTAAATGTTTATAGGCTTTTTCTGTTGCTTTTCTACCACGTTGAGTACGAATAAGAAATCCTTCTTGTATTAAAAATGGTTCATATACTTCTTCTAAGGTACCCGCATTCTCACCAATTGCAGTAGCAATTGTTGTTAATCCAACAGGACCACCTTTAAACTTATCAATAATGGCTAACAAAATTCTATTATCCATTTCATCTAAACCGTATGCATCTACATTCAGAGCTTCTAACGCTATATCTGTAATTTCTATATCTATCTTACCACTTCCTTTGATTTGTGCAAAATCACGCACTCTACGAAGCAAAGCATTGGCAATTCTAGGTGTGCCTCTACTTCTACTAGCAATAGAATAAGCAGCTTGCTCATTAATTGGAATATTAAGTAAATCAGAAGAACGTTCAACGATTGAAGTTAAGGTTTTAGAATCATAATATTGTAAACGTGCATTTATTCCGAAACGAGCTCTTAATGGTGATGTTAACAAACCTGAACGTGTTGTAGCACCAATTAAAGTAAAAGGATTCAATGAAATCTGAACTGTTCTCGCATTAGGTCCAGAATCAATCAAAATATCAATTACATAGTCTTCCATAGCTGAGTAAAGATACTCTTCAACTACAGGACTTAATCGATGTATTTCATCAATAAATAAAACATCTCCATTTTCTAAATTTGTAAGTAAACCAGCTAAATCTCCCGGTTTGTCTAAAACAGGTCCACTAGTTACTTTAAAGCCTACTCCTAATTCATTCGCAATGATATTAGCTAAAGTAGTCTTACCTAAACCTGGAGGTCCATGTAATAAAACATGATCCAAAGGTTCGCCTCTTTGTGTTGCAGCTTGAACAAAAACCTGTAAATTATCTACAACTTGTTGTTGACCAGCAAAATCAGATAATTTCTTTGGACGCAATACTTTATCATAGTCTTTATCACCAGGTTTTTCAACCTCATTACGATAATCAAAGGATTCTTCGTCTTCTATCACAATAGTAAAATTTATACAAAAATAAAAAAGCCTTCTAACGAAAAGTCAGAAGGCTTTAAAATTATATCAAGAGATTAATGTTCTTCTTCTCCTTCAGCTAATGGAACAGTTTGAGGGATATAATCCTCTTCAGCACCAGGCTTAGAATAATCATATGGCCATCTATGAACTTCAGGAAGTGCACCTGGCCAGTTTCCATGTACGTGTTCAACAGGAGTAGTCCACTCTAATGTATTTGATTTCCATGGATTTTGAACAGCCTTAGGACCTCTATATACACTATAGAAGAAGTTAAATAAGAAAATAACCTGGCCTAAAGCAGCAATAATAGCAAATACTGTAATGATTACATTTAAGTCCATAATCATCTCGAATGAACTTTGGTCAAACTCACCATATACAGAATAATCATAATAACGACGAGGAGCACCAGCTAATCCAACAAAGTGCATTGGGAAGAATACACCGTAAGCACCAACTAAAGTAACCCAGAAGTGTGCGTATCCTAAGCGCGTATTCATCATACGACCATACATTTTTGGGAACCAATGGTAAACACCTGCAAACATACCAAACACAGCTGACATACCCATTACAATGTGGAAGTGAGCAACTACAAAGTACGTATCGTGAACAGCAATATCTAAAGCAGAGTCAGCTAAGATGATACCAGTCACACCACCAGTAATAAAAGTAGAAACAAGTCCAACTGCGAACAACATAGCAGGAGTTAAGATATTACTACCTCTCCAAAGAGTCGTTAAGTAATTAAATACTTTCACGGCAGATGGAATAGCAATTAACAAAGTAGTAAATACGAATACACTACCTAAGAAAGGATTCATACCAGTGACAAACATATGGTGACCCCATACTATAAACGATAAGAATCCAATTGCTAAAATAGAACCAATCATCGCTCTATAACCAAAGATTGGTTTTCTAGAGTTAGTAGAAATAACTTCAGAAGATAAACCTAAAGCTGGTAATAATACGATATATACCTCAGGATGTCCTAAAAACCAAAATAAATGTTGGTATAATAAAGGAGAACCACCGTGGTTTTCTAACATTTCACCGCCTACAATAATATCAGATAAGTAGAAACTAGTTCCTGCTAATCTATCCATCATAAGTAAAACTGCAGCAGAAAGTAATACAGGGAAAGAAAGTACACCTAAAATAGCTGTTACAAAGAAAGCCCAAATAGTAAGTGGCATTCTTGTCATTGACATACCTTTAGTACGTAAGTTTAATACAGTAACGATATAGTTCAAAGAACCGATCAAAGATCCTGCAATAAATAAGGTCATTGAAACTAACCATAAAGTCATACCTAAACCTGAACCTTCAACCGCTTGAGGTAAAGCAGAAAGAGGAGGGTAAATTGTCCAACCTGCCATTGCTGGTCCTGTTTCAATAAACAAAGAAACCAACATTATAACAGAAGAACCTGCAAACAACCAAAAAGATAACATGTTCAAGAAACCTGAAGCCATATCTCTAGCACCAATTTGCAATGGAATTAGTAGATTAGAGAAAGTACCAGATAAACCACCAGTTAATAAGAAAAAAACCATGATTGTACCATGTATAGTAACAAGACCTAAGTACATATTTTCTTTCAATACACCACCTGGAGCCCAAGTCTCACCTAAGAAAAGAGATAAAAAATCTGAACTTTCACCTGGCCAAGCCAACTGAATACGGAATAACAATGAAAGTAACATTGCAACTAATCCCATAAAGATTGCAGTTATTAAAAACTGCTTACCAATCATTTTATGATCTTGGCTGAAAATGTACTTAGAGATAAAACTTTCCTCATGATGATCGTGGTGATCATGAGAATCGTGGTGTCCGTGTGTGTCGTGAGTTAATGCTGACATTGTATCTAATTTATAAAATTATTCAATTATAGTTTAGCCATTTTTGTACTATCTGCAGCTACTGCTGCTTCAGTCGCCGCTGGCGCTGCAGCCTTATGAAAATCATCTTTAAACGTTGTTTTAGACTTCATCCAAGAAGCATATTGCTCTGGAGTATCAATCACAACAATCATCTTCATTTTGTAATGAGCTCCACCACAAATTTTGTTACACATTAAAACATAATTAAACTTAGGATCATTTTTGCGCTCCTTCATTTCTTTAGTAGTAACTTTTGGAGTTAACTTCATACGAGTTGTTAAACCAGGAACAGTATTAACTTGTGCACGTAAATGAGGAAAATATGCTGAATGAATTACATCTTTTGCTCTAAAATTAAACTCATATTCTTTGTTAACTAATAAATGCAAAGTGTCTTTTTGAATGATATCATCGTAAGCTTGAGCATCTAATTTAGAATTATGACGAGCTTTAATTTGGTATAATAAACGCAACAAACGAGTTTTACGATCTAAATCTGTTTCCATTTTCTCACGATCCTCAGGAATAAACATATTCTTAGGATTGTTTAATTTAGATTCCAACAATTTGATACCAAGTAAAGTACTATCTTTTTTTCCAAACTCCATATATTGAATTGCTGAATCCAATGTTGCTGCTGTCAATAATGCCAACTCATTTTCTTGAGTAGTAAGTTTATAATCAAACTTACCTAATAAATTGTCTTTACCTGCGTAACGAGCAGTCCAATCAAATTGCTTAGAAAACAACTCAACTTTAATAGACTCCTTGCCTGACTCAGAGGTTACATCGTTCCAAGTTTTTAAACCAAGAATAATAATTACAGCTAAAACTGCAGCTGGAACTACAGTCCAAACTAATTCTAATTTATTATTGTGAGGATAGAAATACGCTTTAACTCCAGGCTTACGAATATACTTCGCAGCAAAAACAAATAAAAGTGTATTAGTCAAAAAGAATACTGTAATAATAATTACAAAATTCAAATTTAACAACCAATCTGTTTTTTCACCATGAACAGAAGCAGCATCACCACGTCCAGTCCAACCAAAGTGAGACATCAAATAAATAAAGCCACCATAAAAGAATACCATAAATGCTAATAACAAATTTGCATTTAATTTATTATCACGGTTTGTAATTTCTTCCTCGCGTCGATTTCTCAACTTAGAAGAAAGCTCATATAATCTTACTAATTGGGCTACCGCTAGTACACCCAAAACGATTACTAAAATTGTAACTAACTTAAAACTCATCTTTCTTTATATAACAATGAATAAATGTACTATTATTAAATGTCGTGGTGAATACTTTCATCCAAGAATGGGTGATTCACAACAGATAATGGTGCTTTCGTCAAGTTTTTAAGAATTACTTTTAAGAATAATCCTAACACAGCCAATAATAATCCAATTTCCATAAAGCCAATATATGCCTTATTTCCCATTGAACCAGCCATAACCATCAAATAAACATCTACCCAGTGACCAAACATAATAATTACTCCAACAAAAGTAAGAATTCCCGCATGTCTCTTAGCATCTCTAGACATTAATAGAATCATAGGGAATGCAAAGTTAATTAAGAACATACCGAAATATAGGAAATTAAAATCCTTGATACGTGTTAAGTAATATGTTGTCTCTTCAGGAATGTTAGCGTACCAAATCAACATAAATTGAGAGAACCATAAATAAGACCAAAGGAAACTAGTTGCAAAAGTCCATTTACCTAAATCATGAATATGACTTTCATTGACATTTGGTAAATGTCCTTTTTTCTTAAGATAAAGTGTTGTCGTTACTAAAACAACCATAGTTGTACACCACATACCAGCGAAAACATACCATCCAAATAAAGTACTAAACCAATGAACATCAATAGACATAATCCAATCCCAAGCAGAAGTAGAACTAAATACAGCAAAGAATACTAAGAATACAGCAGATTTCTTATAGTTAGTAAAGTGAATATCAGTGCCACCAACTTCATCTTCTAATAATGAACGTTTTCTAAAACCTCTCCAATAAATGAAATATACAGCTAAATAAACTACTGTTCTTAACCAAAAGAAACCTTTGTTCAAATATGCAGACTTACCTTGGATTATTTCATCTTCAGCTACTTTCTTTGCATCCATCCACAAGTAAATGTGTGCACCATCCTGTAAAGTAATTACTAGTAAAGAAACTACCATAAGAATAATACCCACTGGCAAATATCCTGCTACCGCTTCAATAACTCTTTTTACTGATGCATACCATCCTGTTTCAGTAGCATATTGCAAAGCCAAGAAAAATAAAGAGCCTAAACCAATACCGAAAAAGAAAAAGCTATCAATTAATAA
>CANGHE010000149.1 GCA_947453545.1 Flavobacteriia bacterium | reverse complement strand
AATCTACGAAATTCTACAAATTTTATCAGCATCATTACTCGATAAAACACCTGTAAATGAGTTACTTATGAAATTAGATTACAATAATGTCAATGAACTTGATTCTAACCAGCTGGTTTTCAACTTATTTTAAGTGGACACTAGTGATAAATCTATAGTACAAAGTCTTCTGTATTTTAATCAAAGTAGAAATATAAATTCTCTTTAATTTATTTAACTTTATCAATTAGATTTAAAAAAAGGTCATTGAATTACTAATAAAACAGAGATTCGTATTACAATTAGACCTTATTCAACCAATATACGTAGACAATTGAGCTTCACTCCAATGTTCTAACTTTCTTTACAGTTATCACAATCCTAAATACTGGTTTTTAGATTTAAATAAAAAATCGAAAACCGTAAAAAAAACACCAAAACACCGTAAAAATCTTTAAAAAACTATTCCAAAATTGCAGAGGTATAAAACAAATAAATGCCAACAGCAATCTACATAGCAGGCCTAGGACAATCAACCAACAAAGAGTCGGTAGAGAAATATGCAGCACGCTATTGTAAAAAATTAGAATACAGCTCTTCTGGGATAAACTACTACACCAAAATCGAAAAAATCTATTACAACGAAATGCACCAATACTACTGGGATATCCCCAAATCCGGACAATCCTGCACAAGATTAATATGCAACAAAATGAAGGAATTAAACTATTTTTCAATAACAACATAAATAAACACAAAACCACCCTCCTACTTTGTCACCCTGACAAAGGAAGGGTCACATAATTGATTTTAAAACTTAAATATCTTAAACATGAATAATTATGATTTTTTCCGTACTAAACATTTTTCAATTGCAAATACTAAATCAATAGATGCTATTTATTCAAATGATTTATTATCCTTGATTAAAGATTCTGAACTTAAAGAGTTCATTATAAATAAATACAATTTGGATAAAAATATTAAAATCGAAATTGAGAAAATAGATGTAATCTTTGAACAAATTAACCTATACACAAATCATTTTGAATTGATTAGACTAAATGTAGATGAAAATAAGGCTAAAACAGTTTTAGAACATAACAAAGAAAAAAATGCCCCTGATTATTTTTTTTTAATAAACGAAGGAGTAGATGAAGATGGTTTAATACTTGAAAACATAAAAGCAGCTGCAATATATGATTCATTGAATTTATTTTATAAAAATAGAAGCCTCACTCAATATGTAAAATCATTAAAGAAAGGAAATAAAAAAAGTACACTTTTAGATGATTTAAATAATTCTTGGGATAATTTTTTTACTAATAATCCAAAAGAAATTAAAACTAAAAAATTCAGGCTACTAAAAAATAAAGAACTGTATTATCTTAAAAGTATTAATACAGACATTTATAAAGAGTATGGAGTTGCAGTATCTTTTGTCTTTACTATACTTGAATTATTTAAAATTAAAACAAATAAACCAGAAACAAAGTTCCATATTTCTTCAATATATCTATCTGAGTCAAAGATCGATTTAATTATAACCTTAGATAAAAAAATACAATTAGAAAATTATGGATTCATTAAACCGTCTATATCTATTAGAAATGAAGACCAAGGAAATACATCTTTAGGTGTTTACAGCACATTAGAGTTTATTTCAAATAACTCAAAAAACAACAAAATATATCTTTATCCTAAAAAAGATGATGATAAGATAAGATACAATAAAAGTATTAATCATACCGTCAATAAAGAAAGCTTAGCGAGTCTTTTTTCTTCAATTTCAGAATTATTTGATCATATTGATAATTTCAAAAATGACTTCAGCTTTTATAACAAAACAACTAACTACGATGAATTAAGACATAAAATAGCAGAACGTATTTTAACAAAAAATAGTGTGTTTAAAGATGTTAAAGAACTCAAAGATTTATTTTCAAAAGAGAAAACAGGTCATATAGAAAACCTTGTAGCACTTTTAAATATTTGTGAAAAAGCAGAATTAATTGATATGGATTTTGATTTAAAATTCAAGCTTCGCTACCTTATTTCAAATGTGTTACTCTATAATCATAATAATTTAAATTAACAAAATATGGAAATAAAGCTAGGAGAATTTATATTAGTCCACTCAGGATTAGTTCTTCAAATTAACAATTTGCCTATAAGTGTAAAATTAAGAGATGAAATTGAAGGTGATTACACATTTATATTCAATTTTTCTTCTGACTCAAGTGAAAAAGGGTTAGCATCTCAATTTAATGCTATTGATACACATACTATGCAAATAAATCTAACTAACTTTAACAACATTCAAAATGCAGGTAATACAGAAATTATTGATGTAGGAACACTTGGCATGAAACCCCTTTTTTTAAATTACAGAATTTTTGACTTGCCAAATTGTGGTAAAACTATTCAATTTAATTTCTATGTAAAGGAGGTGAAAAATGGCAAATAATAAATAAAGTATGTAGCAATACTCAATCCGATTTAATTGAAATAACTCATGATAAATTGGAAAATATATTAACAAAATTTTTAAGTGAATACCGGAAAACGGTAGAATGGATGGCTCCTTTAGGTTTGTTTTTAAGTTTTTTACTAACTTGTCTTTCAGCTGATTTTAAAGATTTTTTAAGTATTTCTAAAGACATATGGAGCGCTATTACTTACATTTTAATGACTATAAGTTTATGTTGTACAATTTATACAATTGTTGTTGCTCTATATTATCGAAAGAGGACCTCTATTGAATATCTAATTAACAAAATTAGAAATGATTAATACACTAAATAACAATTTTTCCAAATCCCCCAGCCGCGTGGATTTGTAATCCATGCTTAATCAATATTAAAAATAATAACCCATGACCATCCAAGCAATCAATCCAGGACCAAAACCAAAAAAAGAAGACGGCACCGACGACAAAAGGCATTATGTAAATCCCGAAACAAAACCAAAACATCCAACATTAAAACCACACAACCCAAAAAAATAATTGAATTTGGTTATAATAGCAGTTTACTGCCAAAGTTTAACTAAATATTCTATTTGCATAACACTACACAATGTGTAGTAAATAGCAAATGAAATAAATGATGTTTTCTCCCAAATGTTTACCATATTTGAGACAAAACTAAAGGAATAAATCATATATTACATATTGAAATTTTATATATAAAATTGGCAAAATATAAATATTTTTGCCAATTTTATATAATTCAAAAAAAAGACATACCTTTGCTACAAACAAGCAAATAATGAGTATTACAATAGAAAATCAAATAAACAAATATTTTCAAACTAGAGACAAAATCTCTAGAGAAGAACTATTGGCATTAATCAAAAAAGATTTTGCCAATTGGACAGACAATACCATCAATATTTATGTATCTGTTTTACAAAAAAAAGGTAGTATTCATTCCCTTTCAAGAGGCATATATGCTCTAGGAAATGAAAAAACATTTCAACCGCATCTAAACAATAAACTAGTTAAAATAGCATCGGTTATAAATAAAACATTCCCATTTGTAAAGTATTGCGTTTGGGAAAGCGCATGGTTGAATGATCTAATGCGACATCAAACATTCAAAAATTTTACGATTGTAGAAGTAGAAAAAGTAGCGAGTGAGCAAGTATTCAACCAGCTCAATACCAATTTTTCAAATGTTTTCATCAATCCAGACAAAAAAACAATAGAACGATACATCGGAGCTTTAGATAATGCTATAATCATCAAAAACCTAAATTCAGAAGCACCCATCCAAAAATGGAACAACATCAATGTCCCATCTTTAGAAAAAATTTTAGTGGACATCGTAGCAGATGACGAACTATTTGCAGCACAGCAAGGCGAACTAGAATTTATTTACAAAAGTGCATTTGATAAATACAACATCAACGAATCAAAAATGAAACGCTATGCATCGAGAAGAAATCGCAAAGCTGAAATAAAAAAACAAACCAATATAATTACGGCAAAATAAACTATTTTTTGCCAATACTATAAAATGATTAGTAACGAAACACATACCAGTAATTGGATTCTTAACTTAAAAAGAAAGTTAGGAAAACATAGCGATGCCAAATTAATTGAGAAAGTAATTTGGGCACTAACGTTATTAGAACAATTACAAATAAACGGCTTAAACTTTACATTCAAAGGCGGTACGGCTTTAGTACTAGCAACCGAAAAACCAAAACGATTCTCAATCGACATTGACATCATAACAGAACATTCCGAAAATGAAATAACCGCAGTTCTACAAAAAATAGTGGAGGAACAAATCTTCCTAGATTGGGAAGACGACAACAACCGGAAACATACACCCGATGCACCAATCGGACATTTCAAAGTCTTTTACAAAAGTGCAATAGATGGTAATATAGAACCTATTTTGTTAGACCTACTCTACACATCCAATCCATATCCTGAAACGCAAGAAGTTGCAATAAAGCACCCTTGGCTTATCACATCTGGTGATGAGGTTACAATCACAATGCCAACATTTGATGCAATTCTAGGAGATAAACTAACCGCATTCGCCCCTAAAACAACTGGAATACTATACAGTAAAAACAGACCAGCGGAAATCATAAAACAATTATACGACATCGCATTTCTATTCGACAACATAACCGATTTAACAGTAGTGAAAAACAGCTACAACAAAGTAGTACAAGAAGAAATAGGTTTCCGCAAATTAGACATTACAGCTAAAGAAGCACTAGAAGATACCTGGCAAGCCTGTTATACCCTAGCCGAAAGAAATGAAAAATCGGAAGACTTTAAACAATTACACAAGGGTATTATAAATTTCACTAACTTTCCTGTTGAACAATTCAGAATAGACCAAGCCATAATGTCAGCAGCTAAAGTGGCCTATCTAACCCAATTACTACAAAATGAAGAAGACGGTATAATAGTAAGGTTCACAAATCCTCTCGAGATAAAAGAGTGGAGCATTGAAGACCCACAATACAACAAATTAAACAAGTTAAAAAAGAACAACCCAGAAGCGTTTTACTATTGGTATAAGGCTTCTCAATTAAACAATAATTAGATGGCACTAAGCTGGAACGAAATAAAAGAAAGAGCAGTTAAATTTTCCAAAGAATGGAAAGACACTACCAATGAAGAAGCAGATGCGAAACCATTTTTAGATGCTTTTTTTGATGTCTTTGGTATCACTCGTAAAAAAATTGGAACCTTTGAACACCGAGTAAAAAAACTATCGGATGCCGATGGGTATATCGATTTGCTTTGGAAAGGAACTATTTTGGTAGAAATGAAAAGTCGTGGTAAAAACCTGGACAAAGCCTTTCAACAAGCAATTGATTATACCCATGGACTAAAACAAAACGAACTCCCAAAATACGTTTTGGTATGCGATTTCCATATTTTTAGATTATACGATACCGAAGAACAAACCACGTTACAATTTACTTTAGATGAATTAATTCATAACGTGCAAAGTTTCGGCTACCTTTTAGGCTACCAAAAAAAGACCTACAAAGAACAAGATCCAGCCAATATCAAAGCTGCTGAATTAATGGGGAAACTCCACGACCGATTAGAAGAAATTGGATACGAAGGACATCCCTTAGAAGTGTATTTGGTTAGAATTCTATTTTGTTTGTTTGCAGAAGATACGACCATTTTTGAAAAACAACAATTTCAAGATTACATAGAAAATAGAACTGCAGAAGACGGAAGTGATTTAGCTTCTAAAATTCAAGAATTGTTCCAGGTATTAAATACGGCAAAAGACAAGCGATTCAAGAATTTAGACGAGCAATTAAATGATTTCCCTTATGTAAATGGTAAATTGTTTGAAGAAATGTTACCCATGGCAAGTTTTGATAGTAAAATGCGCCAAGCCCTATTAGATTGTTGTTACATCGATTGGAGTAAAATTTCACCAGCTATTTTTGGCTCCATGTTTCAAAGTGTAATGAATCCTAAAGAACGTAGAAACTTAGGAGCACATTACACCAGCGAAAGCAATATCTTAAAACTAATCAAACCCTTGTTTTTAGAGGAACTTTGGGCGGAGTTTGAAAACATCAAAGGAAACAAAAACAAATTACCCGAATTCCATAAAAAAATCAGCCAACTCAAATTCTTAGACCCCGCCTGTGGTTGTGGGAACTTCTTAGTAATTACCTATCGCGAATTACGTTTGTTAGAATTAGAAGTGTTACGAGCTACCTACAAATCAGGGCAAGGAATTTTAGATATTCGAGAAATAATGCTTCTGGATGTAGATATGATGTGCGGCATCGAATACGAAGAATTTCCAGCGCGAATTGCCGAAGTAGCCATGTGGTTAATTGACCACCAAATGAACATGCAAATAAGTAATGAATTTGGACAATACTTTGCACGTTTGCCTTTGAAAAAATCGGCTAAAATCGTACATGGAAATGCATTAAGAGTGGATTGGGAAGAGGTTGTTCCAAAAAAAGCACTAACTCATATTATTGGAAATCCACCTTTT
>CANGHE010000148.1 GCA_947453545.1 Flavobacteriia bacterium | reverse complement strand
TTTATTTTCAACTAAATAAAAATCAGGTGTAGGAATGTTGTTATCCGCATAAAATTGTTTTTGCAATCCTTTATCGCGTATAATTTTCAATACACGTGGTTGAGGAAACACTTTAACACCTTCCGATTCTAACTTTTCTAAGGCTTCAATTGATACGTTTTCAATCTCTACGGTCAACACATCTTTATCTTTACCAAACTGATAGACAGTGTCAAAATCATTCAACGAACCAATGGTAAAAGAATGAGCAACATCTTTGCAAGGAGCATTTACATCTGGATCTAAACTATGAACGTGAACATCGTAATTGATTGTTTCTTGAATTAACATTCGGCCTAATTGACCGCCTCCTAATACACCTAATTGAAAGTGTTTACCGTACCATTTCTTTTGCATATTGTGCTCTCTTTTGTGAAGTTATTCACGTAATTTAAAACATCAAAAATACTAAGAATGATTTACAGAGACAATACAATTATGTAGCAGATTCAATTGATTAATCATTCTAAATGTACATTTTGTTTTTTTAAGATATTCTTCACTACAATAGAAAAGAGTGCTAAATAAACAAAACAAATAGTTCCTACAATAAAGGATGTCTGTATTCCAATTATGTCACTCAATTTACCTTGAAGAGGAGGAATAATTGCACCACCGAGTATCATCATTATTAAGAATGCTGAACCTTGAGCTTGAAACTTTCCTAATCCACCTAAAGAGAGAGAGAATATACATGGCCACATAATAGAGCAGAATAATCCAACACTTAGAAATGCATAAATTGCTGTCATACCAGAAGTTACTAATCCAATTATCGTAGCGGTAATACCTAGTAAACTAAAAATTAAAAGCGTTTTTGCTGGTTTGTTTTTTCCAACATAAAAACCTATGATTTGAATAAAAACACAAATAATATAGGCATACAAATGATTTATGGAATGTCCTGCTAAATAAGTAAGGGTAAGTACTACAGCAAACGCAATCAATGGAACAATAGCAGTTAATATATTCTTTGTTTTTTCTTTTAATTCGAATGCATGAATAGCACTGGCCCATCTTCCGATCATTAAACTGCCCCAATATAAGGCAATAAAGGGTGCTATTTCAGATGATGTAAAACTTCCAAAACTTTCTTGCTTAAGCAATTCTCCAAGATTACTACCAATAGCAACTTCAACGCCGACGTAGATAAATATTGCTAACATCCCTAAAATCAGTTGAGGATATTGCATTGCACCCCATCCATCACTATTTTTTTTAGCACTTTTTAATGACTTTAATAGCCCTCCGATTATAACAAATAAACCTAGAGATAACCATATCATTCTTTCGTTTTCTAATGGTACTTTTAGTTGGGCAATTTCATGCTCTAAAACAGCAATGGTTTTAGAATTTGACACAAGGCTTTCAATATGTTTGATTTGCTCTCCTTTGATAATTATTTGTTCTGCTGCTTCACTACGATAACTGTTGAAAACAGGTGCAAAACAAGCAATTAATAATCCCGTGATGATTAACAAAGAACGTAGTGCTTTATTTGCATTTTCTGTTTTTTCTTCATTTTTACCACTTGGTAATTTTTTCGAAACACTGAAAAGACTTGCTATTGCTACAAATAATAAACCTACGCAGATATATAAAATTATTACTTTGTCTAAACTTAAATTTTGAATTTGTTCATCACTTACATTTGCAGAACCAAATAAGACTAATGCAACGACTAATGGTCCTATTGTCGTACCTAAACTGTTAATACCACCACCTAAACTTATGCGATTTGACCCAGTACTTTCATCTCCTAATGATATCATAAAAGGATTTGCCGCAGTTTGTTGTAAGGAAAACCCTAATGCAACAATGAACAATCCAAAAAGCATTCCTGTAAATACATTAAAATATACTGAGATGATCATTGCACCCGCTCCCAATGCAGAAAATAATAAACCATAGATGATACTATTTTTATATCCCCATTTCCCTATAGTATCAACGCCTTTACGCGTACCAATTATAAATAGGAGTAAAGCACCTATATAATACGCAAAGTAGAATGCGAAGTCAATTAATTGACTTTGAAATTGATCTAATTTAAAATAATGCTTACAAAATGGAATGAATACACTATTCCCAGCAGCAATGAACCCCCAAAAGAAAAAAACCGTGATTAACGTAAGTAATGCACTGTAGTTTGTTTTTATTTTTGACATAAATTGAATTTTCGCCAAAAATAAGTGCAATTATTAAAGATAAATACTTGGTTCGTTTTAATTTATGACAGGGGTATTGTTAATTAAGTTCTAATTAATTAAATGAAAGATTTGTAGTTTTGACTATTTCTCTTCGAGTAATAAAGGAATGTCTTTTAATAATTTTGTAACGTCTTTTGATGAGGTTCCATCATAATATCCTCGAATTCTCAATTCTTTATCCACTAATACAAAATTATTAGTATGAATAAAATCACTTCCTGCATCACCTAAATTTTGAGCTTCAGCTGGTTTAAGTAAAAAAAATGAAGTTCTTGCCAAGTTATATAATGCTTTTTTTTCACCTGTCAAAAAATGCCATTGTCCTGAAATTGCTTTATGTTCAGTCGCATAACGTTTCATTTGTTCTACTGTATCTACTTCAGGCATTACCGTAAAACTTAAAATTTTAAGTGCAGGATTATTTGCAAATTGTTTTTGAACACGTTGCATTTGAGCGTTCATTTTAGGGCAAATAGTTCCGCAAGTAGTGAAAAAATATTCTACGATAAATACTTTCCCATTTACATCATTTAGAGTAATTTGTTTATTGTCCTGATTTAAGAAGGCAAAATTCCCAATTTTATGGCCATAGCCATTACGTTGTAAACTTGAATCAACCATTTCTGCATTCACATCAATGGGATTGTATACAGGAAGTGATCTTTCTACTGTTGTTGAATTTCTAATATAATGAGCAATCGTAATACCACCTATGGCAATTACAAGAAGAATAATTATTCGAATTTTCATAAAGCAAAGTATTATTGAACAAGGTGTGATACATTTATCATTAATTCGATTGTGAAATTAGTATATATTAATCATAAGAAAAATGATTCAAAGCAAGTTTTAATACGCACCTATGATTGGCTCAATAATTTCTAACACTCCTTAAATGTATCACATACTGGACCTTCGTTTACCATTTGATCATGAGAAGATTGATTTATAGCCTGTTGTATTGTTTCAATGAATACATCGACTGATTGTGCGCCGGAGATGGCGTGCGTACGATTAAAAACAAAAAAAGGAACTCCTCTCACTCCAAGTTTTTGAGCTTCATAAATATCTGCTTCTACTTCTTTTACAAAAGTATTTGAATTTAAAGCCTGACTCAATGTTTCACTATCTAAACCAATTTCATCACCCAGGGAGAGTAAGGTTTGTTTATCATCTATATTTTTACCTTCTGTAAAATAGGCTTGTAACAACCTTTCCTTTGTAATATCTTGTTTACCAAATGTATGTGCAAAATGCAACATTTGATGTGCTAAGAGTGTGTTGGCAACAATTGATTTATCAAAATTAAAAATAAGTCCTTCTTCTTTAGCTATTTGTGTTACATACCCATTCATCTCACGCGCTTTTTCTATAGAAAACCCTTTGTGTATAGCCAAATATTGGTCAATTGAAATTGATGTATCTGTTTTCATATCTGGTGCTAATTGAAAACTTTTCCAAATAATTTCAACTTGTCCCTTATCGGGGATTTGTGAAATTGCTTTTTCAAATTTACGTTTACCAATATAACAAAATGGACAAATAACATCACTCCAAATCTCGATTTTCAATAATCCCATTATAGCTATTTTAATAATGTTTGAATATTTATATTTTCTCCTTTTTTTGCGTAGTCTCTTACTGTTTTTCCTGAAGTTTCTCTTGCTTCTTTGCTTGCTCCATTGTCTAATAGTAGTTTTACAAGTTCTTCATTTTGGACAAGAATAGCAAACATAAGAGCAGTAGTACCTTTTTCATTGACTGCATTCACATCTGCTTTGTATTTAACAAGAAGTTTTACCAACTCAATATTTCCTTTGTAACATGCCCCCATAAGAGCTGTTCCTTCACCAGCATTTTTATTTACTTCTACACCGGATTCAAGCAAATATTTAACTACTTCCATTTGATTTCGGTATCCTGCAATAATTAACGGTGTATAACCACTATTATTAACAGCGTTAAGTGTGTCCGAATTAATTTGCTTCATTTTTTTGATAGCTTCCAGATTTCCTTTTCTGGAAGCTTCAAAAATATCTTGACCATAACTTAATGATGAGGTGAAAATCAATAATGCACCTGTTAACAATTTGATATTCATTTATTTATTAATGTATGATAAATTTATGTTGTATAGATTTATTTTCAATATTGATATGAATAATGTAGACTGCAGGAGTGAAATTTGAACAATCAATAGATGTTTGTTCTGATGAGTCAGTTATATTTTTCACTGTATTTCCCTGTAGATCATAAATTTTAACTTCATATTTTTTATTAGGAATCGTCACAATAACTTTATTATTCATTATTTTAAGTTCATCAACATTTTCTAAACTTGCTATACTAGCTGTTACTTTCTTTATTGTCTTAAAATTCCAAGTTGTATTATCAGTAATTCCTGCAAACAGATTTCCTGATAAATCTTTAATAGCATTTCCTGTAATTTGAACATAATATTCAGTCGTATCTGATAAAGCATTAGTTAAATGAATAGTTAATTGAGAGCCATTAATGGTAATTGCTTTACCTGTAATATCTATTGTCTCTACGACTGTTCCATCTTTTTTATATACAGTAATAGTTCCTGTACCTACCGTAATTGTTTCGTTAAATAAAACACTTAGTTCGTTCGTTAAAGGTGCATCAATTGAGTTGTCAGCTGGATTAAAAGGAGAAGCAACTAAACTTGGAGGTGTATTATCTCCATTTATTCCTACAGTGGTAAAGTTCCAAGTTGTTACATCTGTAATTCCAACAAATGAATTGCCACCCAAGTCTTTTACAGCTGTAGGATCTACTTGAACATAGTAGTCAGTTGAATTAGTTAAATCTGTTGTAGGATTTATGGTTATTGTTTTACCATTAACAGATAAATTATTGCTTGAAGTTACATTGTAACTTTCAACAACAGTACCATTAGCTAATTTTAATGTAATAAATCCAGTGCCAAGTACAATATTTTCACTGAAGTTAATTGCTAAATTCTCAGTTAAAGTTACATTATTAGCATTATCTAGAGGAGAAAAAGCTGGGGTTCCTAACGTCGGATTAATAAAATCACCAGTTGTAAAATTCCATAATGTTGCATCTGTAATTCCATTGTATGCATTTCCTGCTAAATCTTTAATTGCTGTTTGTGCAATAGTTACATAATAATCAGTTAATTCTGATAAATTATCAGTCGGATTAATATTAAGTGTAGAACCATTAATTGTCACATTTTTATTTGTCGCAACATCAAATGATTCAATTAAAGTTCCATTTGCCAATTTTAATTCAATTGCTCCAGTACCAAAGGCAATATTTTCATTAAATGTAGCGGATAAATTTTGTGCTAGAGTTACCTTTTGTGCGTTGTCTACTGGTAACAGCGAAGATAATGTGGGAGGAGTTAGATCGGGAAGAGTCCATGCTAAACTAATACCATATCCACAATTACTAAGTCTATGATCACTTAATACAGTTGATGTGCTTGCTCCTCTAGCCCAAATCAAATTTAGGGTTGAGTTATTATATGTAATTGTGTAATCTTTAGAATCTCCTGTATTCAAAGCTCGGCTTGCAACAACAGTCCTTAAATTTCCATTAACAGTATTTGATATAATTGTCCAATCTTGTGATGCATCTTTCGTTACGCCATTATTTTGATAGCTACTCATATAATAATCGTACCAACCTACTGGACCTGCTGAACTTGTATATATTAAAGCATCTGTACCAACCATTTGAGAACCTAAACCTAATGCAATCCATTTTGAAGATGGGCCTGCAAAAGTTACAGTAATAGTTGTTGAATTCATAGTCGCACCAAAATAGATACCAGAACCAATAGTTAATTCTTGATATTTAATCTCTTTGGTTTGAGAAAATGAGTTAAGTGCTCCGATGAGTAATGAGCATACTAATAATAATTTTTTTTTCATACAGGTGATTTTTATGTTAAGTGAAATACCAACTGAATAATAAATTGTAGTTGATATTCTTTACTAATGACGGATTTTTTTTTGAGAAGTTGTTTTATTTTTTGATTATTGATGAAGTTTTCAGTATAGATTTTTACAATTGAATGAATTATAATTTATTAGAAAATTGTGTTAATTCAATTTGTACTTTCTTTGGTAATGATTTAACAACACAATCGTACGAATGTTTTATCCAATGCTGCAACTGGGTATCATCAAGAGATCCATCCAACAGAATAGTATTCCAATGTTTTTTATTCATATGCCATCCTGGTACAATAGAGGAATACATTTCTCGCAAACGAATAGCTTCTTCTGGATCACATTTTAGGTTCACACTCTCAAACTTTTCAATGTT
>CANGHE010000147.1 GCA_947453545.1 Flavobacteriia bacterium | reverse complement strand
TGCGATAAGCAGTGCTGTCATGGCAACAAAGTGTTTTTTCATATGAATTATTTAAATATAAAATGTGTAGTGAATTTCTTCACGACCCCAAATATACATATTAAGATTTAGTTCCTTATGCTAAGAATTTGTTAATTTACACTAATTTGAGGTAGATTTAGGAGGTATAGAAAGTACCTTGAGTCGACTTTTTACTCTCAATAAATCCATCATACTATTCAAATCTTCTATTTCTAATAAATCGGTTTAAGTAAATCCCACTTTTTTCCTTTTGAGTTATTCACAATTTCGCCACTTATTCACATTTGTTTGTAAGTTCTGTTAACAACCTGTGTATTTCTTTTTTTTTCGTGTGGATAACAAGTGAGGTAATTTGAAAGATTTTTCTATGCGTTGGGTGTAATTTCGGCACTTGTTTAAAAAAATAATGTATGTTCAAATTAGTTCGTTTTCATTTACTAGCAATTTTCACAGGGGTGATACTTGTGACATTGTTATCGGTTGAGGGAGATGTGACTACCTATGTACAGTCTGGTCACGCTTCGTATTATGCTAATAAATTCCAAGGAAGAGAAACTAGTTCCGGGGAAATTTTCAAGCATAATCGATATACTGGAGCGCACAAAACATTGCCTTTTGGATCTATAGTTCGTGTTAAGAATTTAGAAAATGATTCTGTTGTATATGTAAAAATCAATGACAGACTTCCTAAAAACTCGAAGCGTTTAATCGACTTAACTAAAAAAGCAGCCAAAGAATTGAACTTCATCCGCAAAGGAATCGTTGAAGTGTTGGTTGAAAAAGTAATGTAATGCTTTCTTCCCTTAAAGTTATTGATATTTCAACTGTATTGGCTGGTCCTTCTGTTGGGATGTTTTTTGCCGAGTTAGGTGCGTCAGTAACGAAAATAGAACATCCCAATTTACCAGATGTTACGCGTTCTTGGAAAGGGGAACAAGAGGACAAAAATGCTGCAGTATCTTCTTATTTTGCAAGTATTAATTATGGTAAGTCTTACATTCAACTCAATTTAAGTGATTTTGCACAGCGCGATTCTTTTTTAGCATTGGTCAAAGACGCGGATATCTTAATTTCCAATTTTAAATCCTCTGATTACGCTAAGTTTGGTATTACAACTGCTGTATTGAATGAGGTCAATCCTAGGTTGATTCATGGTCGTATCAGTGGATATGGAAGCAATTCGGATCGTGTTGCTTATGATTTGATTTTGCAAGCTGAAACTGGTTTTATGTCGATGAATGGAACACCAGCTAGTGGACCTGTAAAAATGCCTGTTGCTTTAATAGATGTGTTGTCAGCGCACCAATTGAAAGAAGGGATTTTGTTAGCTTTATTGGAGCGTACTCAATCAAACGTGGGAAAAGAAGTACATGTTTCTTTGTATGAGGCAGCTATTTGTAGTTTAGTAAACCAAGCGTCTTCTTACTTAATGAATCATCGTATTCCGCAACGTATTGGTAGTTTGCACCCTTCTATAGCACCTTATGGGGAGATATTTCTTACGAAAGATGGTAAATACATCACTTTTGCAATTGGTAGTGATACCCAATTTCAAAAGGTATTACACAAAATTGGATTGGATGAATTGGTGGATGATGCACGTTTTTTGAGTAATCAATTGCGAGTTCAACATCGTTCTGTTCTTTTTGATTTGATGGAGAAACAATTATTAGCTTTTGATGCACACGAAATGTTGCAGTGGTCTCAAGAAAACTTTATTCCTTGTGGACAAATTAAAAACTTAGAAGAAGTTTTTCAAGAGCAACAAGCGCAAGATTTGGTGAGGGAAGAGATGATAGATGGAATATTGACGAAGCGCGTGAGTTCGATAGCTTTTAAATACTCGGATAATATTAGGAAGGGCAAATAGGGGGGGTATTTAGTTTTTTTTTTAACGCAAAGGTCACCAAAGAAAAGTTTTTAGCAGGATTTTTATAAGGTCTCAAAGTAATAGAGTGGTTCGTTTCACTTCACTTGTTTTCTTTTGAGATTCCATAGGAATCGTTTCTTTTAACACAAAGGTCAACAAAGAAAAGATTTCAATAAGATTTTTATATGGTATCAAAGAATAGAGCTGATAATTTCACTTTTTTTCTTTGATATACTTGTTTACTTTGCGTTATTATTTTTCACTTATATTCAGAGGAGTCGTATGTGTTGAGAAGTTGAAAATCTAAGAGATCTTACTCTTATTTTTTAAGATATTCTTCTATCTTTTTTGTTACAAGATTAAACAGCAATTTGCTGTCTTTTTCGTTTAATTTCTTTCCGAAACGAACTGTTTTTCCGATGTAATCAAATTCTATGCGTTCACCGTTTTGTATCCAAGGTGAATTTTCCCATGCTGCTTGTAAGGATGTTTCTTTCGGTTGTTGTACACGCATTTTTTGGATGTTTTCTAAGAAGTAGGTGTGTGATTTTCCATATCCTTTGATTGAACGTTTGATGATTAATCCATCGCGATCAATTTTAATCAATTCTTTTCCCCACAATAACCAAAATAAGGCACGTCCAACACGAATGGCGTAGTAAAACCAGAAAACCAGAAAGATCACAACAATTAGTTTTTCTTGTTGATTTAGTTTCAATGTATTGAAAGCCCAAATCATTGTTCCTCCTATAGCTATCCACATAGCAAACCAAGCTCCCATTAATCCTTTGTGCCAAAAGATGTTTTCAGGGTTGATAACGATTGTTGTTTTTTTGTTTTGATCTACGAAACTAGTTCTTTCTCCAATGAATTTCATGTAGCCTTATTTTGAGACGCGAATTTAGTAATTGTTTATTTGTTTCCGACAATACCCAATAGATTATCGCAGGAGGGTAACATTTCCTTGTTGTTGGTTAGAAAGTCCACCTTGACATTCGACTAATAAATAGTAATCGTATACATCGGGATCTAAAAGTTTTCCTTTGAAAGTTCCGTCCCATCCATCGTTTAAATTTTGAGACTCAAAGACTTTTTCGCCCCAACGATTAAACACACGGAATAAGATTTTGGTGATTGGCCTTCCTCGAACATAAAGAATATCATTTTCTCCGTCATTATTTGGAGAGAATGCATTGGGAACAAATACATAAGGGAAGTCACATACCCAATCTTCAATCACAACTACCTTGGTTGTGTCTGAACTAACGCAAACACCATCATTGGCTGTAACTGTATAAACTGTAGTTCTAGTTGGTTTTGCTTGTGTGTTTTGTTCGTTTGGATCAGAGATACTTTCAATAGGTGTCCATTGATAGTGAAGATTTGAAGGGGTAGATGTTAATTCAACTGTATTTCCTTTGAGGATTTTGTGTTCAGATGCATTCGCCTGAAGGTTTGTATAGGTAGGAGATTTAACTGTGATGTAAATCGAGTCTTTTAATACGCAACCGTTATTTCCCAGTGCTTTTAAAAAATAGTATTGATCGGAGATTGACGTAACAATTAAGGAATCAGGTAAATGAACTGCTTGATTCGGTGATTTTGGGGTCCAATCAAATGTGAAATTTTCGTAGCTATTCGCGAAAAATGCAGACAAGGTATCTATGTCATTGATACAAGTGATCGAATCCGCTTTAATTTTTAGTTTGGTGTTGTAAATGTTGATGTTAATGGTGTCTATTCGGTCACAAAAACGATCATACGCTTGAAAATAAAGTTTTCCACTCTGTGAGGCATAGTAATGTAGAGTCGAGTCTGCAGTTGTTTTGTTGATTGTGTCGGAGAAAGCTGGATTGGTAGACCAAACGTAATTTTTTGCTGTACCTAAAGCACTTCCTTTGAATAAAGCAGAATCTGGTTGACATTTGTTAAAATCTGGGATAGGTGCAAGTTGAATTTTGTTCTCAAGTATAGTAACACTTGTTTCAGCATATTCGTAGATATTACACACGCTATTTTTGATCGTTAATTTGATAGGGTAGGTACCTGGTGTGGTGTATTTTCTTGTAATAGTAAGATGTGTTGAATCCTTCGGTTCACCATTTCCGAAACTCCAATAATAAAAGTCGTATGCGCTGCTCGTGTTTTTGAAAGAAATGTTTTTATTGATACAGGCTGAATCTGTTTCAAGTTGAATCGAAGGAATTGCTTGTATTTGAAAATCAAATTTTAGAACAATGTTGTTACAGTTATTGCTAAGATTAAGTTGTGAGTGAGCATCTTTACTTGTAGGGAAATCACTATTTCCTCCGCATCCTCCACAAATAGATTGGTATATTACACCATTTTTATCAAAGCGTGAAGTACCACCATCAACGTGCTCATCAGCTTTGTCTCCTCCCATATAACTCCCGTAATTAATACGAGAAAACTCTCTATCTAATGAAAAAAGATGAAAGTCAAAGCCATTAGGGGGTGTTTTCTGAAAAGCATCACTTGAAATAGGCATATCTTGTATGAATTTTCCTTTCTGTTTAGTGAAAATATTTTTTTGTATGTCTCCTGTATAGTAATAGTTTGGGTCAGTACCCCAGTAAAGATTATATTCTGCTAAATTTTGAATTATATTTGCTCCCCAACCTGAAATGTAAATATTACGACATAAATCTACCATCATTGCAGAAGGGGAGATATCAGTCATGGCAGGGTTTCCTGAGCCGTACACTGTAGATTTATTGATAGTAGAAAGTGAAGAATCCAATTGCGCAATAAATTGACAACTATTTGGATTACTATAGGTTGCATTGATTATAGGAAACTTTCCTCCTATACTATGTCCAATCACATAAACTCTGTCTTTTTCGTCTACTTCTACAATGAAAGTTTGGTCAAAATCGTCAAGACCTATATAGGTGAGGTGTTTTATTGATCCTCCATTCGGATTTAGCTTTCCTAGAATACCATCTGCCTTACCTCCTCCATAGGTTGATTGGTAAACGTTACTAGTGATTGCTATGTCAGGTGAACTTGTACCACCACAAAAAACGATGTTGTAAGAACTATCCAATTTAACAGAATAAAGCGCGTCATTTTCTGAACCACCCAAGTAGCTTGAAAATAGTAGGTCTGAAAAATCATTTTTTAACTTAAAAATCACCCCATCTTGCTGGCCATTAAGCTGGGGTTGAAATGCATTTTTTAAAGGGAAATCTGTTGATCGAGTGGAGGTGGCGATAATGACATTGTTAAGAGAGTCCAACATAATTTCTCCTCTGAATTGATCACCATAATTTGTTGTTAAGGTATCGTATGGAATAAATACATAAGCACTACCATTTATTATGATCTTACGATTACTATATTGCATTGATTTCCCCATATTGTTGTAATTGAGACCATCATTTCCAGAACCACCGATTAATGTTGACCCAAGTAAGTTTTTTCCGTCACTACTTATTTTACAAGTGTAAATGTCTGTACCAATACCTTTAAAAAGCGCACCATTGTTTTTGATTAATATCTCTTCCCCTTTCTTATGTGTTTGCTGAAATGCATTTGAAGTTACAGGAAAATTCACACTTGATGTTGCACCAAAACCATATACATTATTGCTTTTGTCACAAATTAGTGAATGGATGGTTTCAGCCCCAAGATAATCACTTCCACCTCCCATAAATGTAGTCCACAACATCGTTGTTCCGTCTGCGCTGTATTTAGAAATGAATACATCAGAAGCGAGATTATCAGCATTTTGAACTGTGAAATTCGATGTGATATCGTATGCTCCGTTATCTGGTGTAGGATATGCGTTTCCAAATATAGTTCCACCTGAATAAGCTGTCCCATCATATCCATAGGTAGCAGTCATACCAAAGTTGTCGGTGACAGAGCCGCTGTATGTAGCGAAAACTAAAATAGGATCAA
Source organism: Flavobacteriia bacterium (assembly GCA_947453545.1). GTDB lineage: Bacteria > Bacteroidota > Bacteroidia > Flavobacteriales_D > Crocinitomicaceae > CANHVK01. The sequence goes on along the minus strand of CANGHE010000147.1, from coordinate 834 downwards.
TGATGAGTGGTAGTGAAGTGTCATAGTTGCCAAGTTTGAATTGTACATTGTTATTGATCACTTCAAAAGCGCTACGGATTTCATTTTTATTTCCATTAATCCATTGATATACAAATGGTTTTTTTTCAATGATGTTACCAATAGGCGTAGTGATTTCTAGCTGTCCATAGGCATCGATGGAGATGTTTGTTGCCCCTGCTATTGAAAGTTTTATCTGTTTAGGATTGGCTTTCGGTTGTAGGTGAAATTCATACTTGAGTTCTTCATCCGATTGAATTAATTTCAGGTCAATTCCGGTATATAGTTCATGTAATGTAGCTTCTGTATATGCGTGCACATTGCTTGCCCATTTCGTTTGATCGTTGCCTAAATAATAGTTGTAATATTCTTTTGAAGGAGTAGAAGATGAAAATTGTGTTATTGAGTTACATCCTTCAAAATTCAGATGTACTGCATGTTCCCTGTTTTTACAGGTATCGCAAATGCCTCCGCCATGATTTTTTCTAAGCTCTTGGTAGTCTTTTAAATGGAACATCAGTTTTTTGCGTTGCACCCAAAGATTCCCTCCTTTAAAGGAAGATTTGAACAAGATATCCTTGTCCCATTGTCCTTTGTTTTCAATAAATGAGTGTGCATTGGTTGGTGTAGGAGTATTGTTTGAATCATCCATTCTTTTTTGGGCAATACCGAATAGTCCAATGAATAAAAATAAGATGCTCAGTACTCGATTCATAGGTTAAATATACAATTTTTGAAAGAAATACAGTGACTTATATAACCGATGCTTTTAATGTTTAATGTTTTTCTTCTAATGTCTAACGTCTCACGTCTGAT
>CANGHE010000146.1 GCA_947453545.1 Flavobacteriia bacterium | reverse complement strand
ATTTAAATAAAAAATCTAAAACCGTAAAAAAAACACCAAAACACCGTAACACACTTTAAAAAACTATTCCAAAATTGCAGAGGTATAAAACAAATAAATGCCAACAGCAATCTACATAGCAGGCCTAGGACAATCAACCAACAAAGAGTCGGTAGAGAAATATGCAGCACGCTATAGTAAAGAATTGGAGTATAGTACATCCGGGCTAAACTTCTACACCAAAGTAGAAAAAATCTATTATAACGACGACCAAAGCAGTTTAGCAGTTAGAATATACCAACACCCAAAAGAAGGAAAAAAATCAGATAAAGAAAAAGTAATTTATACCTTCTACGATTTCGAATACAACGAACTCCTAATTCAAAAATTCCAAAACAAAAACCTCTTATTTAAAAACATTGCATTATTACTATTAGTCATTAGAAAATTTCCAAGATTAATATTCAGCCTACTTAAAAAATCAGCCTACACCAAAGGAGGGCAAACCTTCTACATGTTTTTTCTATTTTTAATGATGGCTTTTGCTGTTCTGTTTTTATTGCCGTCTATAATATCTCTTTTTAAAGATTATCCAATATTTAAAGGAGAGACTATGTGTTATTTGTCTAAGATTAGTCAATTTACAATACCAATTACCACTTTTCTCATTCTATTCATCCCCGAATCCAGCACCTTACTCACCAAAGTAGCAGCTGAGTTCAGTACTATAGACAACTACATTCAATACGGAGAACAAGCACAAATCATACAAGGCCATCTCGATGCCTTAATAGAATATATTGTAGAAAACGAAGAAAACCCAACCATACACCTACACACCTACAGCTTTGGAAGTGTAATAGCATTAGATGCCTTATTTCCTATAGGTAATGAACCTAGTGCCAACATACAAAACAACATTAATCTATTGATAACCGTCGGAGCTCCCTACGAATTTATAAATAATTATTATCCAAACTTCTACAGAAAAAGAATCAATAAAATGTCAGAAAAGATAGAATGGATAAACGTCTATTCCACTATGGATGCCTTCGCCAGCAACTTCCGAAATGACAACAAAGTTGGAGAAGCCAAATACGGCATCATGGGTAAAAAAGAAGTCCCAATAAATCTTAATTACGAAATAGCCCGAAGAGAAAAATACAACCTCTTCAGTTTTCTAACCCTAAAACACATCACCATGCACCAATCCTACTGGGACGACTCCAAATCAGGACAATCCTGCACTAGATTGATATTCAACAAAATGAAGGAAAAACATTATTGGAATTAATTATAAACCTAAAAATATGTACTTATTCTTTGACACTGAAACCACAGGATTACCAAGAGATTGGAAAGCTCCTGTCACAGATTTAAATAATTTGCCAAGTTTGGTGCAATTAACTTATTTACAATTTGACAATAATGGAAATAAAATTTCAGAAGGAGATTTTATTATTAAGCCTAATGGATATATAATTCCAAAGGAATCTTCAAATATTCATGGAATTACCCACGAAAAAGGAATGAATGAAGGTGTTGATCTACATAATGTTCTAATTGATTTTCATGCGCTTATTAATAATTCACAAACACTAGTGGCTCACAACATGAGTTTTGATGAGAAAATAGTAGGCTCTGAATTTTTAAGAAATGGTTTTCACAATACAATCCCATCAAAGCCAAAAATTTGTACAATGGAAAAAACAACCTATTTCTGTAACATACCAGGATTTTACGGAAAACCAAAATGGCCTAAACCATCAGAACTTCATTACAAGTTATTTGGATTTGAATTTGAAGAAGCTCATAATGCAATGATAGATATTAATGCTACTGCAAAATGTTTTTGGGAGTTGAAAAGAATAGTTGTAATTTAAAAATAATATCATGATAAATAAAATCATTGAAGCAGGCCAAAATTTGAAAACTTTGTTAATAGACTATACTGAAAAAGATAGTTCTAATGAAGGCTGGCGAGAAATTGAACCATATAGTTTTAGAGAGAAAAATGGAGTAAGTTATTTTTATGCATTTGACATAAAGAAAAATGAAATAAGAATATTTTTAATTGATTCAATAAATGATATTGAGATTACAGAAAATAATTTTAATCCAAGATGGGAAGTTGAATTTTAATAAATATACTTTTATGGAAAGCTACAGAAATTTAAGTGGAACTTCTCCAATAACACATTTTGAAATAGCTGACAACTCTATTTCAGTTTGGTTCAAAGGAGGCAAAAAAAATCCTTATATATATCCTGTTTATAAAATAGGCAATTATCATTTTCAACAATTAATTCAAAAAGCAATTAGCGGTAAAGGATTAAGTACCTATATAAATCAAAATGTTAGAAATGACTTTATCAAGTAAAATATGACTACAACTAATTTTAGAAAAGTTCTTATCGATATTGCAAAAAAAGATTCTAATGAAAGAGTTTTATCAAAAGTGATATCTTTTTATTACCCTAGACTTGATTTGAACGATAAAAGTACTTTTTTTGATAGCTTAATGAGTTTGCTTAATGTTTCAGAAAATCAAGATTTTAATTTTAGAAAATTAGAAGAAGATATTGAATCCAATCAAAACATAGTAAATCCAGATATTTATAAAGATAAAGATTTCAGAATAAAAAAAATAGAAATCTCAAATCTTAGAGGAATTCCTTCACTTCAAGAAAGTGAAAACATACCATATGGTATAAATTTAATAGATGATAAAATTTGTCATAATGCAATCGTTTTAGCCAATAATGGCACAGGTAAATCTTCCATTTTTGCAGGTTTAGAGATGATTTTTGCTAATGAAATTGGAGAAAAAAAATTAAGAAGTAAAAAAAATATTATAACTGAAAGTGAATATTTTGACTACCTTAAAAGATTTCCTTTTTTAGATAAACCTAACTGCAAAATTCAAACTTTTGAAGGTGAATACAGCTTGGATAATAAAATTTTTCCTAAAGATTACATTGAAGTATTTAACCCTATAAGCCACTTTATTACTGAATATGATATAATTGAAAATGGTAGGATTGACTACGAAACATCTGATCAAAAATTAGATTATTCTTTTCATAACATAATTGCAAAAGCATTAGGGTTAAATGAGTTTTTAGACTTATTGGCTATTACTGAACAAATTCCAACATATTCAAGACGAAAAGAGTTGAATCTACAAAGTAAGCTATCTTCTGAGATTAAAGCGAATGAGGAAACTATTAAAAATAGGATTGCCTTAATCCAGTCAAAGCAAATCGAGGTAGATGAATTGAAAAAGGGTGAAGAAATAAAACCAAATTCAATCAATAAAATTGAAGTTATAAATGAACTCAAGAAAACTATTGAAGAGTCATCCGTAATGAATTTAGATTCATCAAAACTGAGAAACGATATTGAGGAATTTCAAAAATCATTTCAAGAATACATTTCAATTTCAGGCATTCAAGAGATTAATATTGAAAAGGGATTTCTAGAGCAAGGTTTAAGTTTATCTGAAAATAAAGATGATTGTCCATTTTGTCAGGATTCAAAAAAGACAATTGAGGAAATAAGAGGAAATGTTAAAGCAAGAATTGATAATCTTAAAAAATATGAAGAAACCGAGAGAAAAATAAAACTTGCTTACAGAAACTTATCAAATAATTTATTTGATTCATTAAATTCTTTGAAGCATTTAAGTGAAATACTTTTTAATCAACGCTCGATATTATCTAAACAAACTAGTTTGGATGATTTAACAAATAAAGAAGGAGAATTGATGTTGTTGTTAACACCTCATTTGCTTGATGATGAATTATTTGATTATATAAAGCAGTTATCTGACAAACAATTTCCTACAGATAATGAATTCAGTAAACTTTCATTTTTTTTGATTGATAATAAGCAACTCATATGTGAATTTATACCATCGAAAATAGACGAAATTAATATTTTCATTAAAGAACGATCAGAAAAAATTCAAAAAGTCATTGAAACATTAAGTGATAGTTCTGATTTGACTAAAAACGAAAAAATCACAGCATTAGAAAAAGAAATAAAGGAGAATAAAGCATCTATACCAATTATTGAAAAAGCAATCAAAGATTTAAAATTGCAATTGAAATCAGCAGATGTACAGGTCCAAAACTTTAAAAGAATTAAAGAAGAAATTAAATTCTTCAATTTAAAACTTATTGAAGAAAAGGACAAAATCGTTACTAGTTACTTTAAATCAATTAAGGAAGTTGTTGAGGAAATAATGAATGATTTTATTGACGAAAAAGAATCCATAAACTTAGTGCTAAAATTAGAAAAAATTGACAGAAATATTGATGGTGAAATATTCCAAACAGAAGTTATAATGGCAAAAATTGTAAATAAAAATGGTGAATCTTCAACTCCCGATATTTATTTCAACACTTTTCGATACAAAGTATTTTGTTTGATGATTAGCCTTAGCATTGCTCTATCCACAAGAATGAGATACAAAATTAATTTGCCATTAGTAATGGATGATTTATTTTTTGCAAGTGATTTTATAAGCAAAAATTCATTTTCAGATTTTATAAAAAAGATAATTCATCTTTTTTATAAATATACACCTGAAATTCCATTACAAATGATACTTTTTACTCATGACGATATTATTTTTAGATCTTCAATTGATGCTATTTATGAATTTAAAGATGATAATTGTGAAGATTTAGTAAATAATACAATTTTAGCAAGGATGTTTAATGTTTCAGATAAAGATGAAAAACCAAAAACCTTTAATGACAATAATCAATATTGGTCGTTATTATATGAATTACCTAAACAAATTATATCAAATTAATATTATGGGAAATGAAAGTAAAAACAAAAGTCATAATAAATCAATTTTAACTTTATTAATTGTGTTTATTTTATTATTTCTATCTCTATTTGGTATCCAATGGTATTCTTTATGCAATAATTTAAAAGAATATAAAGTAGAAAAAAATAGTCAATTAAAGATATTGGCAAATACAAAAACCAATTTAATTGATGTTTCTAAACTTGAAAAATCAAAAAAATTAATTATTATTAAAAAAGAGGATTTAGTTCAAATAAATGAAAATATTAACAGATTAGCAGAGGAAATTTATAATGAAAAAAATAAAGCTACAACCATAATTGATAAAGATATCGATAGGTTAAATCTTTATATGGCAATAGGTATAGGTTTTATTTCAATTATTGGGATTTTTGTTCCTGTTATTACAAACTTTTTAAGTCATGACGATCTAAAAGAGAAGATAAAAATATTACAGGAAGACACTAAAAATCTTGATAGTGAAGAACTTGGGAAGGCAATTAAAAATGCAAACGAAGCATTGAGTAAAAGTGCTGCAATTGATGGGATAAAAGATAATCTTGATGATGTTATTCCAAAAGTATCAACAATATCTCTTCAAATAGCACTCAATAGAATAAATAACATGACTGCTACAGCTATAAAAAACATTAGACTTCATAAAAATCCTAAATTATTTAATGAATTATTTAATCATTTAAAAGATGAATTGAAAAAATGTAAAGATGATGACAATCATTCAATCAGTCAAAATAAGCCATTGATTGAAGCATTGAATGATTTTGTTCAAATTTTTAATGACGAAAAAATCAGGTTTGTATCTATTTTGAATAAAAAAGGTTTAGTTCTAGAGTTTGATAATCTTTCTTTAGAATTACAAAAACTTATAAAATCTAAAAAAGAAGATGAAGAGAAAATATATGAAGAAATCAATTCTACAATAGATAAAATACTAGATATATTTAAGATATAAATTCATGCTAAAAATCAACCAACAACTCAAACGAATAGAAATCAAAGAATTTGAAATTGAAAACCAAATTGTGTTCAATTATTTTGATAATCTATCTGCAACCGAAAGAGATGAAAAATTACTTCGAGCTATTTACATTGGTGTTTTGGCATTAATGGAAGATAGAATTTCTGCCTTTTTAGCCAAAACCAATAATGAGTTGGGCACCGAATTAGAAAGTCTTAAAATGATTTTCGAAATGAAAAAAGAGTTGTTTTACAAATCAACCATCAAAGGAACTTTAGCCGAAGATGAAATAGCCGATTTCTTAAACAACTATTTTTCTGAAAGAAGATTAAAAGACAAAGCTTTTTTAACTGGTAACACATCAGGAAATCTTCCAAAAAACAAAACAGGAGATATTATCTGTGAAGTGAATGGTTCTCCTGAATTGAAAATTGCTATTGAATGTAAGTTTGATAAAAGTATTCGTTTTGGCGAAATAGAAAACAAAGAAATCTTTACTCGAAAAACAGATACAGCCTGGAGTCAATTGATAGAAGCACAAGCCAACAGAGATTCAAAGGTCAGTATAATAGTTTTTGATATTTCTTTAGTCGATAATTCCATTCTTAAAAACTTTGACAAAGTGGGATACATTCCAAAAGTAGGTTTTGTAGCAATTATTAATTCACAAAAAGGAGATTATTCCAACCTAGCTATTGCGTATATGTTAGCTCGTGACATTGCAACAAATGCCAAAGAAATAGAATTAGACAAACATGTTTTAGCAATGATTGTAAATAGAATAATCAAAGACATAAATGAAATTCTGTCAATAAAGTCATTAGTTATAAATAATATCGAAAACAATAAAGCCATTCTAAAACAGTTGGATAAATCAATGTTGTTAATGGAGTTT
>CANGHE010000145.1 GCA_947453545.1 Flavobacteriia bacterium | reverse complement strand
CTACCATTGTCTTTGCTCTTTTCTCTAACGGTCGTTTGTCTTATGTCTCATGTCTGACGTCTAATATCTAATATCTCCAAGTCTTTGCTCTTTCCTTCTTTTGTTTTATATTTGTCCTATGCAAGAAATGATATTAATAATTGATTTTGGATCGCAGTATACACAGTTGATTGCGAGACGAGTAAGAGAATTAAATGTGTATTGTGAAATCCATCCTTGGAACAAAATACCAGCATTACATTCAAACATTAAAGGGGTAGTTCTTTCAGGAAGCCCATTTTCAACAAGAGATCCACAGGCACCTAAACCAGATTTGTCAGAAATAAAAGGAAAATTTCCATTGTTAGGTGTATGTTTTGGCGCTCAATATTTAGCAGGTAATTTTGGTGGTGAAGTATTACCATCTACAATACGTGAATATGGTAGAGCAAATCTATCGTATGTTGATAAAGCACACGAGTTGACAAAAGGCATGAATGATGGTTCACAAGTATGGATGTCTCATGGCGATACAATTAAAACAATTCCTTCCAATTATAAAATCATTGCAAGTACAGAAGATGTTGCTGTAGCAGGATATTATGTTGAAGGTGAACAAACATACGGAATTCAGTTTCATCCAGAAGTATATCACTCCTTAGAAGGTGGAATCTTGTTGAAAAACTTCATCGTTGATATTTGTGGATGTGCACAATCTTGGACGCCAGATTCATTCGTTGATTCTACAGTGAATGAATTGAAAGCAAAAATCGGAACAGATAAAGTTATTTTAGGTTTGTCTGGTGGAGTTGATTCATCTGTTGCTGCGGTACTATTACACAAAGCAATTGGGGCAAACTTACACTGTATTTTCGTAGATAACGGTTTGTTGCGTAAAGATGAATTTCAGTCAGTATTGGATTCATACAAAGGAATGGGCTTGAATGTAAAAGGAGTAGATGCTTCTCAAAAGTTCTATGCTGCGTTGGAAGGTTTGACTGATCCAGAATTAAAAAGAAAAGCAATTGGTAAAGTATTCGTTGATGTGTTTGATGAAGAATCAAAATTAGTAACGGATGCAAAATGGTTGGGACAAGGAACAATTTATCCAGATGTGATTGAGTCAGTATCTGTGAATGGTGGTCCTTCTCAAACAATCAAATCACACCACAACGTAGGAGGTTTACCAGATTATATGAAATTACAAGTGGTAGAACCATTACGTTTACTTTTCAAGGATGAGGTAAGACGTGTAGGAAAATCTTTAGATATCGCACCAGCCATTTTAGGTAGACATCCATTCCCAGGTCCAGGATTAGGAATCCGTATTTTGGGTGAGGTTACCGCTGAGAAGGTACGTATCTTACAAGAAGTTGATGCATTGTTTATCAATGGTTTGAAAGAAGATGGTTTGTACGACCAAGTTTGGCAAGCAGGTGCAATCTTTTTACCGGTGCAATCTGTAGGGGTAATGGGTGATGAGCGTACGTATGAAAATGCAGTTGCGTTGCGTGCTGTTTCATCGACAGATGGTATGACAGCAGACTGGGTACATTTACCGTATGAGTTTTTAGCAAAAATATCCAATAGAATTATCAATCAAGTGAAAGGAATCAACCGAGTAACGTATGATATTAGTTCTAAACCACCTGCAACTATCGAGTGGGAATAAAAATTCGAAAACGATTACTTCTCGCTTGAGGTAATCGTTTTTTTTATGACAAAGAAATAAGTTAATTGAAAAAAAGAAGAATATGAAAAGCAGTGTATTATTTGTTTTGATGTGTTTGTTTTCTTGGCTAGTGAATGCACAGATTTCGACTGAAACAACAACCAAAAATGGTAAGAAATATTACCTGCATACGGTAGTGAAAGGAAATACCCTTTTTTCAATTTGCAAAGAGTACAATGTGTCTTCTTCCGAAGTTTCAAGTCTGAATCCCGAGTTGACTTCTGGAATCAAAGAAGGACAAAAATTATTGATTCCGATAGTTGGTATTTCTGCTAAATCCTTTCCTTACACAGTGAGAGAAGGAGAAACATTTTTCAGTATCTTGAAAAAGTACAACTTGAAAGAAGCAGATGTTTTGGTTTTGAATCCTGGTTTGGATAAAAAGTTGTCGATGGAGCAAGTGATTCAATTACCTGGTGATTATATGCTTAATCGTGCTGATGGAACTAAAATGGATAAAGTTCCGGATACGATTATACAACATACAGTATTAGAGCACGAAACATTGTATAGCATCGCTAAACGTTTTATGATTACGGTAGATGAAGTTGCTAAATTGAATAAAGTTTCAAGCGCTTCGATTAAACCAGGAATGGTGTTGCAAGTCCCAATTTATGGGAAAGAAGCAAAAGGGGTGGCTATTCGTTCGATTGAAGAAGTTGCCAAGGCGACTGGAATAGACACCAACAAAATTGTTCCACAAGAAAAAGAAAATAATTACGCGTTAACATTCTTATTGCCTTTCAATACTGAAAAACAAGGGGATCCAACTTCTGCTATTGCAACTGAGTTCTATATGGGTGCACAAATTGCACTTGATTCCTTGGTTCAAATGGGGTATGGAGGAAAAGTAACGGTTCTTGATGCTGGTAGTGACACTACAACCTTGGCGCCTATTTTTAAACAAAAAGAAGTGTTAGAATCCAATTTGATTATTGGCCCTTTGAATGGTGATAATTTAGAATACGCAGCGTCGGTATGTAAAAACAATCATATCAAATTAGTGAGTCCAATTGTTGCTACAACATCTATTTTGAAAGACAATCCGTTTATTTACAATGCAAGTACTTCAGAGGTAACTTTAGCGAAAGGTTTGGCAAAATATGTGTTTAAAACCTATCCAAATGAACAAATCATTTTGGTGAAAGTTGGTCCAAAAGACAATGAGTTGTATCAAGCGTTTAGAAGTACTTTTATGGGCTTAGGTCAACGTAAGTTGTATGAGGTGAGTGAGAAAGAAATGACTTCAACCGTTAAAAAAGGTAAAAACTGTGTGTTTATCGTGTTGAGTCGTGAGCGTGTATATTCAACCATTGTAGCGAATAATTTAATGGCTGCCGCATCGAAGCCAAATGCACCATTGATGATTTTATTTGGAACCAAAGAATGGTTAGGTTTTGAAGATATTTCAGGAGAAGCGAAAAATAAATTGAACTTTCATTACACTGGATCTGTTGATTTTGATGTAGCAAGTGAAGAAGTAACTAAACTAAAGAAGTTATACAAAGCAAAATACAATACACAACTTACCAAGTACGCTGCGCAAGGGTTTGATGTAACAATGTTCTATGTACAACATTTATTAATGCAAATGAAAACACATTCAGGTGTAATCAATAACATCCAGGTACAACAAACAAAAGAAGGCAGTGGATATGAAAATAAAGCGTGTTTTGTATTCCAGCAAGATGATTATAAAGTTTCTAAAATAGCGGAGGTAAATGAATAAGGAGCAGATAGCAGCGCAATATAAATCCTTACAAGAACAGATTTGCAAAGGATTGGAAGAGTTGGATGGTAAAGCCGTTTTTCGTTCTGATGTTTGGGAGCGAGAAGAAGGTGGAGGTGGAAGAACCAATACCATTGCCAACGGAAATTTACTTGAAAAAGGGGGAGTTGCTTTCTCTGCTGTACACGGACCTGTATCTGAAGCAATGAAAAAACAATTGGGTTTAGAAGGAAATGCTTTTTTCGCAACGGGAGTATCGATTGTCTTGCATCCTTTTAATCCACATGTGCCAATCATTCATATGAATGTGCGTTATTTTGAATTAGATAATGGAACCTATTGGTTTGGTGGAGGAATAGATTTGACGCCTCATTATGTAGTTCCAGCGCAAGCAACCTTATTTCACCAGCGATTGAAAGCTATATGTGATAAACATGATGCTACTTTTTATGCTAAACAAAAGCCGTGGGCAGATACGTATTTTCATATTCCTCACCGCAATGAATCTCGTGGTATAGGAGGTATCTTCTTTGATCATTTATCAGAAAATAACACAGATTTAAGTAAAGAACAATTGTTTGCTTATTGTTCAGAATTAGCAAGTTCCTTTGTTTCTATCTATGCTGAACAAGCAAATTTGGGTAGAGAGTTACCTGTGTTAGAAGAACACCTTGTATGGCGTAATCTACGTCGAGGTCGTTATGTAGAATTCAATCTTGTACACGATAGAGGTACCAAATTTGGACTTTTCTCTGGAGGTAGAACAGAATCTATTTTGATGTCTTTACCACCCTTAGCTAACTGGGAATATGATTACCAAGCAAAAGAGGGTAGTGAAGAAATGAAAACCTTGGAATATCTTGGTAAAGATTGGGATTGGGTATAAGTCGATAATAAAATGATTATACAATTTAATATTGATAACAAAAAAGCAAATTTAATTTCTTCAATTTCTATCATTTATTTTGCAGTAATAAGAAATTTGATAGAAGTCAATTTCATATTTCTAAATAATGATAAGTTTGTTGTTGCAGCAATTTTCTCTCTAATAGTGTTTTTTACTCAGTTAGAATATTTTAAAAATAATATTAAAGACTATATAAATACAACAATGAGGTTAGCGTTTTGTTATTTGTCTTCTCTTTTGCTAGTTATGATAGTTTTTAATTCGATTGAAATATATTCTATGTTTAGTTCAATAAAAGATGATAAAAAAAGCATACGCTTGCCACTTGTTCAAATAAAGGGTATGGTGGGTAGAGAATATGCTTCATTTGAATATCATGGACATACAATTTCAAGAAAGATTGATGGAGAACTGATAGCTGAAATAGATCGTAAAGGTATAGATAATTATTGCGCTGATATAGTATATTACAAAGGGTTGTTTGGTTTTTACATATTAGATGAATTAGTCATTTCTCAATGTAACAATTGATATTTTAATTACAAGTAATAGAACTGACACTTATTAAGTGCAAGTGTCAATTTATTAGTTCATTATTAGTTCTTTTCCCTCATACAGAAGGGGATAAGGGTATTGATATTTGTTTGACTTTATATTGATTGGGCCTAGATTATATTTTTTAGTTCTTTTTCCTTTAAGTTATTTATAGATGGATTATAATTAATTGTAATTCAAGCTACTAATTTTAAAGAATCTTTATTGTCACCCTCCTAAATCCTCCCTCTAGGGAGGAAGTGTAATTATCCTTATTGAATAATTAAATCGTTGAACTTAAAATCCAAAGACTTTCATCACTAAATCTTTGGTCTTGTTTCTCATGTCTCATGTATGAGGTCTCATGTCTAAGACTAAATAAACTCAAAATCTACCCTACGATTTCGTTGTTTTCCGTCTTCCGTTTTGTTGTTGTCAACAGGTTGCGCTTCGCCTTTGAAGTCGATAACCAATTTGTGGGTAGGTAGACCTTGTTTGATGAAAAAATCTTGAATTGCCTTCGCGCGACGAGCAGATAAATCTTTGTTATAGACATCTGAACCGTCCGCATCGGTATGACCTGTAATTTTGATGCGTAAATCGGTGTGGTCCAGTACAACACGTGTCATATCGGTTAGGTAGTTGAAGTATTCCTCTTTCAATATGTCTTTATCGTAGTCGAAATAGATTGGTTCGAAGACAAAGTTTTTACGTTCCCAATCGCGAATGATGGGTGCTTTGCGTTTTTGGTGTAAGTCTTGGATAAATACATCACGCCAACTTTGGTGTAGCATAATCATATCGTTGTTGGAGAACGTTGCGTTTGAGCGGTACATAATGATTTTACCACTTGATTTTCTACCTGTTAGGTTGGTATAGGTTCCGCTCAAATATCCTGTTAAGGTATCAAAAGTTAATTTTCCTTCAATGGGTGTCCAAGTTATTTTTGGATTATTTTTCTTTGCTTCGATTACATATTGTTTGAACTTAAAAGTGACGCTATCTAGGATAGAACCCTTTAATTTTTGCACAACATAAAAATCAGTTTTATTGAGTTCTTCTCGGGATCTTCCAGTTAGGTTTTTATCTACAGTTACAATTTCCAGAAAGAAGATATTGCTTTCATTCATTTTTGCTCCGTCGCGCGTCATAATTCCTTGCCAAATACCGTTGAAGTTCATCTGACTGAAGGTAGAAAGTGAATAGAGTAAAGCGAATAATAAAAAAATAATTTTCATAAAATAGTTTAACGAAATAATAACCTATTAGTTACAATAATACCTTAATTTTAAAGTCGAAATTTAGAAGTTACAATCTGTTTATACATTGAACTATGATAAATTATTTTTACTTAGAAAACAACGTAATTGAAACGAAATCGGATGCTCAATTTTTGCAAAAAGGAATTATTTGGGTAGATCTTATAAATCCGTCTGATACGGAAAAGGATCAAGTCGAGAAAGTTTTTGGATTAGAGTTGTTTACCAAGCAAGAAAGGGAAGAAATTGAATCAAGTTCAAAGTATGTTGAAACAGTTGAAGAAATAGGAATCAATTTAAATTTCATTATCCTGCAAGATGGAGAATATGTTAGCGAACCAATCTCTTTTATCTTGCGTGATAAATTATTGATAACACAGAGAGAAAAGACTTACCGAACATTCGAGGAAACATATAAAAAATTACGTATTTCAAAACCAGAAGATGGGGATGATATTTTTCTTTCCTTATTGGAAACTAGGATTGACTTTGATGCAGATTTAATTGAAAGTATTACAGATGGGATATCTAAAATCAGTAAGGAATTAATCCGCGATGAAGATTTGGATAAGGATTTGTTATTGACAATTACATCTTTTCAAGAAACTACCATTATG
>CANGHE010000144.1 GCA_947453545.1 Flavobacteriia bacterium | reverse complement strand
TTTAATCTTGCACTTTCCTTACACGCTGCAAATGATGAAAAAAGAAATAAAATCATGGAAATCAATGAATCTAATAACTTAGAAACACTGAAAGAAGCATTGATTTATTTCCATGAAAAGACTGGTACTCGCGTTACATTTGAATATATAATTTTCAAAGATTTCAACGATACGTTAATGGACGCTAAAGAACTAGCAGAATTCTGTAAATGCGTACCCTGTAAAATAAATATCATCGAGTACAATCCTATTGATGGAGAAAGCTTTCAAAAAGCAGATGAACAAGCAACAAATGCTTTTGCTGAATTTTTAGAGGCGCGAAATTTAATCGTTAACGTTCGTAGAAGCCGAGGAAAAGATATTGATGCGGCCTGTGGACAATTGGCAAATAAAAACAAAACTATTGCACAGGAAGAAAGAATTTTAAAAAAATAATATATATCATTCTTATCTGATCGAAAAATTACAAAACAAAAAAAGCGACTCCGTTTCCGAAGTCGCTTTTTAATTTCATTAAATAATTTCTATCCTGAACAACTTTCACAAGAATCTGGATTATCAATAGAACAAGCAATTGCATCAGCAGCATCAGTAGCAACATTCACTGTATTCACTTCTGGTTCTTTCGTAAAGTTTCTATCTACAGTAAACTTAATTGCATCTGTAGCAGCTTTTGTACGAAGATAATACATACCTGTTTTCAACCCTTTTTTCCATCCATAGAAATGCATTGATGTCAATTTACCAAAGTTTGCATTTTCCATAAAAATATTCAACGATTGAGATTGGCAAATATATGCACCTCTATCTGCTGCCAATTCAATGATGGATTTTTGAGAAATTTCCCAAGCTGTTTTATATAACTCTTTTAAATGTGTTGGAATCTCATGAATATTTTGAACAGAACCATTCGACGCCATCAATTTTGAACGCATATCCTTATTCCAAAGACCTTCTTTTACTAAATCTTTCAATAAGTGCTTATTTACAATAATAAACTCACCTGAAAGTACACGACGTGTATAAATATTTGATGTATACGGCTCAAAACATTCATTATTTCCTAAAATTTGCGCTGTAGATGCTGTCGGCATTGGAGCTAACAACAACGAATTACGAACACCAAATTCCATTACTTCAGACCTTAACACATCCCATTCCCAACGGTTAGAAGGACTAACATTCCACATATCAAACTGGAATACACCTTTAGATAAAGGAGAGCCTTTGAATGTTTCATAATGACCCTCAACTTTCGCTAAGTCTTTAGAAGCAGTCATTGCAGCATAATAAATCGTTTCAAAAATATCACGATTCAATTGTCTTGCTTCTTCTGATTCAAATGGGAAACGCATCATAATAAATGCATCAGCCAATCCTTGAACACCTAAACCAATTGGTCTATGGCGTAAATTAGAATTTTCAGCTTCTTTAACAGGATAATAATTTCCGTCTATAATTCTATTTAAGTTGATTGTAGCTTGATATGTAACTTCAAATAATTTGTTATGATCGAATTGTCCGTCTTCTGTTACAAATTTTGGTAAAGCCAAAGAAGCTAAATTACATACTGCAATCTCATCTGGAGAAGTATATTCAATAATTTCAGTACACAGGTTAGAAGACTTAATAGTCCCTAAATTTTGTTGATTTGATTTAGCGTTTGCCGCATCTTTATACAACATATAAGGAGTTCCAGTTTCGATTTGAGATTCTAGAATTTTAAACCATAAATCTTGAGCTTTAATCGTTTTACGGCCTTTCCCTTCTGATTCGTACTTGGTATATAACGCTTCAAATTCTGCACTATGTGTATCAGAAAGTCCTGGACATTCGTTTGGACACATCAAAGTCCAATTTCCATTGCTTTCTACACGTTTCATAAATAAATCTGGAATCCACAATGCATAGAATAAATCTCTAGCACGTGACTCTTCTTTACCATGGTTTTTCTTTAGATCTAAGAAATCAAAAATATCCGCATGCCAAGGCTCGATATACATAGCGAAAGAACCTTTACGTTTCCCTCCACCTTGATCTACATAACGAGCAGTATCATTAAAAACACGTAACATTGGAACTATACCATTAGAAGCTCCGTTTGTTCCGCGAATATAAGAACCGGTTGCACGAATATCATGAATAGCCAATCCTATACCTCCAGCTGATTGTGATATTTGTGCACATGATTTTAATGTATCATAAATACCTCCAATACTATCTTCTTTCATTGTTAACAAGAAACAAGAAGACATTTGTGGTTTTGGAGTACCTGAATTAAACAACGTTGGAGTTGCATGTGTAAACCAGCCTTCAGACATCAAATTGTACGTCTTAATAGCTGATTGAATATCATTTTTATGAATACCAACAGAAACACGCATTAACATTTGCTGTGGGCGTTCAGCAATTTCACCGTTAATTTTTAATAAATAGGAACGTGTTAATGTTTTAAAACCAAAATAATCGTATTTAAAATCACGGTCATAAATTATACTTGAATCAAGTACATCTCTATTTTCCATGATAATTTCATATACATCTTGTGCAATTAAAGCCGCATTTTGGTTAGTTTTTGGATCTACGTACGTATATAAATCCTCCATAACTTCTGAAAACGACTTCTTCGTTTCTTTATGTAAATTAGAAACTGCAATTCTTGAAGCTAATAATGCATAATCTGGGTGATCAATCGTTTTAGCAGCAGCAGTTTCAGCAGCAAGATTATCTAATACGGTTGTAGTAACACCATCATAAATTCCCTCAATTACTTTCATTGCTACAGCTTCCGGACTCACTAATGGATCCAAACCATAACACATCTTAATTATTCTAGCAGTAATTTTATCAAATTTTACTGCTTCCTTACGCCCATCTCTTTTAATTACGTACATATCTCTTCTTCTTGTATATTTTAAGGAACTCTATTAAAAATCTTCATCTATTGTAAAGCCGTGATTATCACCACCACCATTCATTACTCCTGCTTTTTGATATTCTGCAACACGCTTCTCAAAGAAATTTGATTTTCCTTGAATAGAAAGCATATCCATAAAGTCGAATGGATTTGTCACGTTGAATACCTTGTCATTACCCAACTCTAATAATAATCTATCAGCAACGAATTCAATGTATTGCGACATTAAATCACTGTTCATACCAATTAATTTAACTGGTAAAGCTTCAAGTATAAACTCTTTTTCAATTGCAACAGCATCAAGAATAATCTCTCTTACTTCATCTTTACTTAGTTTATTTACTATGTGATTATTATACAATAAACAAGCAAAATCACAGTGTAAACCCTCATCACGAGAAATCAACTCATTAGAAAAACCTAATCCAGGCATCAACCCTCTTTTCTTCAACCAGAAAATTGAACAAAAAGAACCAGAGAAGAAAATACCTTCAACAGCAGCAAAAGCAACCAAACGTTGAGCAAATGTACCTTGTTCTATCCATCTCAATGCCCAGTCTGCTTTCTTACGCACGCAAGACAAGGTATCAATAGCATTAAACAAGTAATTTTTCTCAGCAGTATCTTTGATATACGTATCGATTAACAATGAATACGTTTCTGAATGAATATTTTCAATCGTAACTTGAAAACCATAGAAAAATTTAGCTTCAGTGTACTGAACTTCCGAAAGAAAATTTTCTGCTAAATTTTCATTCACAATACCATCTGATGCAGCGAAAAAAGCTAAAATGTGTTTAATGAAATGTTTTTCATTTTCGTTTAACTTATTTTCCCAATCGATAATGTCAGCAGACAAATCAATTTCTTCAGCAGTCCAAAAACTTGCCTCTGCTTTTTTGTAAAAAGACCATATGTCATTGTGCTGTATTGGAAACAACACAAATCTGCCTTCATTTGGTGCTAAAATTGGTTCGTGACTCATTTTTATTAGTTATAATAAGTTGTTAATAAAAAAGTTATCCTTTCAAAATTAAAAAACGAAAGACTAAACATTCATCTTATCATTTTTTATCGGACTACAAAAATTGCTATTTAAATTAGTTCCTGCAAGTAAAGAAATTCACAACCGTTAAAGTTTTTCAACACGTATTGCTTGAACCCCTTATACAATCAACGAAAGACCTCTTTTTTCAATTTCACAAAAGATATTCACAATACAAAAAGAGTATTTTGTCAATAAAAAATTTATAAAATCAATCAAAAATTAAATCGCTTTTATAAGCAAGAATTTCTATAAATTTACCACAATAAAAAAGGCAAGTCAAGTAAAAAATTCATTGCTTTTTAACAGAATTTTGTTTATACAGATGAGTACGCTAAAAGACGGATTTATATTTACACTATTGAAGAAATATACAAATACATTCATGCATTTGATATATCCGAATCAATGTTTAGTCTGTTTAAATGAACTTCCAGAAAGTAATAGAACAAACATTTGCCATTTATGTCAAGATAATTTTCATTTCACCTATTTTGAAACAAGTGACTCAACTAGATTAGACAAATTATTTTGGGGAAGATTAAATATACATTCAACATTTAGCTTACTCGAATTTGAAAAACAAAACAGCACACAAAAAATTCTACACGCCATAAAATACAAAAGTAATAAGCTTCTTGCGGGAGAAATGGGTAAAAAAATTGGAAATACAATTCATCAAAAATCAAATTTCGCTACAATTGAAGTTCTAATTCCTGTTCCTCTACACATCAAAAAAAAATACATACGTGGATACAATCAGAGTGAAGTAATTGCAGAAGGTGTTAACACAATTTTGAATGTACAACTTAAACCTAATCTAATTAGGCGAACTGTTCACAGTGAAAGTCAAACAAAAAAAAATAAATTTTCTCGTTGGGACAATGTCAAGGATGTATTCCAGATAGATATTTCTGCATTAAAAAAATTCAACCACATTGCTATTATTGATGATGTAATTACCACTGGATCGACCATAGAAGCGATTACTTTAAAAATACATAAAGAAATACCTGATTTAAAAATTAGTATTATTAGTTTAGCAATAGCAAAATAAAAGATATGTCAGAGAAAAAAGAAATATTAATAGTAGGTGCAGGATTAGCAGGTATAAGTATCGCTTGGCACCTTGCGAAAAAAAATATTTCATTTGATGTTATTGATTGTGGAATAAATCATAGCTCAGCAATTGCGGCGGGATTAATTAACCCTGTCGTTTTTCGTAGAATGGCAAAAAGTTGGAGGGTAGATGAATTCTTACCTTATGCAGATTCGTTTTACAAAGAAATGTCTTCAGAATTAGGACAACAATATTTTCATCCCATTCCAATCCGAAGAGGATTTGCTCATCAACAAGAATATGACCTATGGATACAAAAGCAAGATGAACCAGGTTATCAAGCATATTTAAAAGAATTAGATGAAGAAGATATTAATTTCAATGATTTGAAAAACATATGCGGAACAGGGAAAGTATTGGGAGCAGGATATGTTTCAACCAAACATTTTCTTGAAGATGCTAAAAAATGGTTAACATCTAACCATCAACTACATACCGAAAACTTTAATTACGATTTGCTCAATCCAGAAACAGGAACTTATAAATCAAACCAATACAAACTAATTATTTTTTGTGAAGGATATCATGGGCTAGACAATCCCTGGTTCAATTACTTACCTTTACAAGCAACAAAAGGAGAAACCCTTAGTATTGAATCAAATGAAATAAAAACAAACGAAACGTTGAATCGCAAATGTTTCATTTTACCTATTGAAGGAAATAAATTTAAAGTGGGTGCTACTTATGTATGGAATGATCGTACACTGAATACAACAGAAGAAGGAAAAAATGAAATAATAAAATTGTTAGACTTATTAATATCTAAGAATTATACTATTACGGAACATCAAGCAGGAATTAGACCAACCGTCTTAGACAGAAGACCTCTCATTGGAAAACATCCTGTTTTTCATAAACTAACAATATTCAATGGACTTGGAACCAAAGGTTATCTTATGGCACCACTTCTAGCGAAAGAGTGTGTTGAATATCTTATAGACGACAAAACACTTGATAAAGAGATTGACATAAAACGTTATCAATCAAAATTGAATAATTAGTTTGCTTTACCTTCTATTACAATAACAATTTCACCTTTCGGAGGAGTGTTTTCATAATGTCTTTTAACATCTGTTACAATACCACGTTGATACTCCTCATAAATTTTTGAAATTTCCCGAACAACACATACGCGACGGTCTGAACCAAAAAATTCTTCAATTTGACCTAGGCATTTAACTAATCTATGAGGAGATTCATATAAGATGATTGTTCTCTCTTCTAGCGCCAGTTCTTTTAACTTAGTCTGTCTTCCCTTTTTATGTGGTAAAAACCCTTCAAAGCAAAAACGATCACAAGGAAAACCACTCGCAACCAAAGCAGGAATTAGTGCTGTTGGACCAGGTAAACAAGAAACTTTAATCCCTTCTTCAATGCATGCGCGAACCAATAAAAACCCTGGGTCTGATACTGCAGGAGTACCCGCATCAGAAACTAGAATCGTTGTCTCAGATGATTTAACAAAATCTAAGACACTCGAAAGTATTTTGTGTTCATTATGCGCATGAAATGGATACACTTGCTTTTGAATACCCAAGTGATTCAATAATTTCTTTGTGACTCTTGTGTCTTCTGCATAAATAATCGTAGCTTCTTTAAGAACACGTATTGCTCTTAAAGTAATATCTTCTAAATTACCTACAGGTGTTGGTACTAAAATTAATTCTGCCATTTCATTTGAAAAGAAAAGGGTTACCTT
>CANGHE010000143.1 GCA_947453545.1 Flavobacteriia bacterium | reverse complement strand
TGATTTATTACATTAATAAATTATGATTATCATTGATTATAAAAATATGACAAAAAAAGATGCAATTGAATTATTAAAGAAGGCTTTGAATTTAAAATTAAATTCAAAAAATACTGTTATGATTTTAATAAATGATGATAATAAATGGATGTCCAAATTTGAACAAGAAAAAAAACATCAAAAATTATATATTTTATTGAATGACAGTCATTCAAAAAAATTACATGTTTTTGAAATACCTGCAAATCATTTAGTTTATAACCTCTTATATGATAAACCTTTTAATGAAAATATTTTTAGATTAATGTTTGATGTTCACGATGATGAATTTATTGAACTTTTTATTCATTTTAATTTTAAGAGATTTCTTAATTGGTCAATAAATTATGAATAATACAAAAAGCATTTACAATCTGGATACGGGAAGCTTGTGATAATATATAAACTAACTTAAAAACATATTCAAAATGTTAAATAAATTTCAAGATTACTTAATTAGTAATGGATACAGTGAATTAACCACTAAAGGCAAACCATCTACAGCTCACGATTATTCAAAATCAAGAATACCAAAAATTTGTGAAAGAGAAAACATAACAACTGATGAGTTGGCCCAGAAAATATCTGTTTATATA
Source organism: Flavobacteriia bacterium (assembly GCA_947453545.1). Lineage (GTDB taxonomy): Bacteria > Bacteroidota > Bacteroidia > Flavobacteriales_D > Crocinitomicaceae > CANHVK01. The sequence goes on along the minus strand of CANGHE010000143.1, from coordinate 6,359 downwards.
GACAAATATGATAAATTTGGTGATGAATCTGAATTTGGTAATAAAAGCAACCGTGCATTTATAAATGCATTAAAGAGATTTAAAGAATTTGTTGAGGCATATTAACTTTGCTAATTATCATAAAGGGACTTTAGATTATATTCAAATACAATAAATTTTAAATCTCTTTAAATAATAAATCTGGAGTACCCCTCTGAAATAGTATTGTGTAATTAAATAATAAGTTATATAAATAATGTTAAAAATATTACATTTGTTAAATAATTAATCTTCAAATCGATATGAAAAAAATTTATTATCTTATTTTAATAACATTTGCTTATTCTTGTTCTACTGGTTCTGATGGAAATGGAAATTCTACAACCACTATTGTTCCAGTAACTCCATCTAATTTAACTGGTGTAGTTGTATCATCAACGCAAATCAATCTTACTTGGACAGATAACTCTACAAATGAAACTGGATTTAAAGTAGAGCGTAAAACAGGTTCAGGAACTTACGCTGTAGTTGGAACCACAGCAACAGATGTAACAACATTTAATGATACTGGCTTAAATGCAAGCACAACTTATACTTACAGAGTTTATTCTTATAATAATGGGGGGAATTCACCAACTTATTCTAATGAACTAACTTTGACTACTACCCCTAATAATTCAGTAATTGATGTTGATGGAAATATCTACCCATTAGTAACAATTTGTAATCAATCGTGGACTAAAACAAATTTGAATGTTTCTCATTATAGAAATGGGGATATTATTCCTGAAGTAACTAGTAGTACTGTGTGGGCATCATTAACTACAGGAGCATGGTGTTATTTTGCTAATATGAGCTCTAATGGTGTTACTTATGGTAAGCTTTATAATTGGTACGCTCTAAATGATCCAAGAGGATTGGCACCATCTGGATATCATATCCCCACTGATACAGAATGGACAACTTTGACTACTTGTTTAGGTGGAATATCTCTAGCAGGAGATGCAATGAAAGAAGTTGGTACAGGCCATTGGATTTCTAATCCAACTGCAACAAACTCAAGTGGTTTTACTGCTTTGCCAGGTGGCGAAAGAGATCCTTCTGGTTCATTCAATACCCCTGCAGCAGGGATGACTTATTATGGTATTTGGTGGAGTATATCAGGAACAGCTCGTATATTATATTACAATACTACTAATATAAGTTCAACTAACTCAAATATTTCGAAAATTCCGGGATATTCTGTGCGTTGTATCAAGGATTAAAAATGAAAATTATTATAAATTTTACAGTTATAGGTATGCTTATTCCTAAATGAAAAAAGCAATAAAAGGAAAATATTATCTTGAAGCTATAGCAATTCAGGAAAGAATAATAACGTGCAAAGAAATTAATTGATAGATTTATTATAATTAGTAAAATGACTAGAAAAATAGTTTTTGGAGAAATACCTGAAATAGAAGAAGGAAGTTGGTTTGAAGGCAGAAAAGAAATGATGCCATCAAGTTTTCATAGAAACTGGGGATCTGGAATTGATGGAAATGGGAAAGAAGGAACTGCTGCAATAGTTTTGTCGGGGGGATATGAAGATGATCAAGACTTAGGTGATGTAATAATTTATACTGGTGCTGGTGGGAATGACACTAATTCAGGAAAGCAAGTAGAAGATCAACAATGGGAAAATAGAGGAAATGCTGGTCTTTTAAAAAGCATGAATGAAGGATTGCCTGTAAGAGTAATTCGAGGCTTCAAACATAAATCTGATTTTTCTCCAACAAGTGGATATCTTTATGCGGGCCTTTATAGTGTGGTAGATGCATGGGAAGAAAAGGGGAAAAGTGGATTTAGAATTTGTAGGTTTAAATTAGAATATAGTGGCAATAATAACCTTAGAAAAACTCCTGAAGAAATAGAACTTGATTACAACACAAAAGAAAAAAAGAGAAAAGAGGGTATAATTTTAAGAATAATAAGAGACTCTAAAATATCTAACGAAATTAAAAATCTTTATAATTATGAATGTCAAGTTTGCAAAACAACTATATTAACAAAATCTGGAAGATATGCTGAAGGTGCGCACATAAGGCCTCTAGGAAATCCTCATGAAGGTGATGACAATTCGAACAACTTAATTTGTCTTTGCCCAAACCATCATGTAATGTTTGATAAGGGATCTTTTTCAATTCAAAAAGATTTAAAATTAATTGGTTGTGAGTCAGGATTTTTATTTATTCATCCAAAACATAATCTAAATGTTTTAAATCTAGAATATCACAGAATATGTCATGGATACAATTAAGGTTGTATGTGGAATTATTTTTCATGAGAATAAGGTATTGATTTGTAGAAGAAAAAAATCAAAATCATTGCCAGGTTTATGGGAATTTCCAGGAGGAAAGGTAGAAAAAGGAGAATCTAGCGAATTGGCACTTATAAGAGAACTTAGTGAAGAACTCGGAATGAAAGTTCAATCTATTAGTTATTTCAGAACTAATATTCATGATTATAATACTTTTATAATTGAACTTAATGCTTATAAATGTAGATTCATTAAAGCAGATTTAATATTGAAAGATCATGATGCATTGGAATGGGTGAATGTAGTTGATTTAAGTAATTGGAATCTTGCACCAGCTGATATTCCTATTGCAGAAGAGTTAATAATGGAATTAAATGGAATTTATTAACTGGCAATCAAAAGGTCACGCTACAATCGTCTGCTTTGTTATGCTGGGCTGTTCCAGTCGCTTAAGTATGCTAAATTATCACATACTACTTGAAATAATAACTAAGAGCAGCTATTTTCCATAGCTGCTCTTAGTTATTGCATTCTACATTCCCAGTATTATCATGAGCACTAATTACGTTCATTAGTGCAACTTAAATGCTGCGAGTTTTTTTATTTAACTCTTCATTTACCAAATATATACTTACTCCAGCTATAATAATTCCAAATGCAATTAGTAGAACTTTTAAATTCTTGTTTTCAGTTTTGTAAATTTGGTTTTTAGCCAAGACCTCTTCATAATTAAAATTGCTTGGTACAGCTGTGATATATCTATAATCTACCATGTCTAATAATTGTTATTTTTTTATTTGGTTCGTCAATAATTACAATAAACTCAAAAATTGCAGGCCTTAATAATCCTCTATATAATTCAAAATGCGTGAAAGCATTAAATACGATTTCAGCTCCCTCCATATAATCAAATGAAAATTCAGCTTTAATTTTTCCTAGCATTAATTTTCTGATTTTAAGATGAGAACTATGAATGGGTTTGTTGATGTGTCCCCGTTCCTTTCGCAATTCATTTGCCGCATCGTTATTGAATTTAATTCTGTTTTCTGGTCTTGCAAACTTTTGGTTTGCTCTTTTTGGAAAAAACAGTTCGCCAGTTTGAGGGTCTGTTCTTTTAGTAACTTCTCTCATATCTAGCAATTTAAACAAACATTATTATTTTTAAGTATCTGTTCCACCACATTTACTTCATACAAATACACATCACCTAATCTTGTGTAAGGTAATGTGCCTGTTTCCCGGTATTTAATTATGGTGTTACTTGAAAGTCCAAACATGCTTTTCAAGTCCGCATTCCTGTAATACTTTTTAGGAGTGCTTTTTTGTGGTTGGTTTTTTAGGCTGTTCTCAATGTTTGTAAGCCTTTCATAAATTGGCTCCAGCAGCATTTGTATGCTGCGAACCGAAGGAATCTTTAATTCTGTTAAGTCCATAAAAATAATTTTAGTTTAATATTACTGCGCAATTTCAAACTAATAAGTAAAATAATGAACTAATTTAAGGTGATATCAGGGTGATTTTTTTTTCACATATTTAATTTCAATTTTTTTCTTATAAGATTCTAATCTTGAAATTAAATTACCTAAAGTATTTAATTGAACATCTAAATTATTATCTACACTTATTTTTGAAAAATCATTGTTCAATCTAGTAATTGGATAACTATAACCATCTTCAGAAGTGAAATTAAAATTACTTTCGAAAAACCTCTGAAGCAATACTTTATTTTTTTTTGAATCCATAAATAGAATTCCTGTATCCATTAAAAATCTGAAGAATACAGCTGTTTCTATTTTGTTAAAATCGATATTGCATTTTATTTGATTCGATTTTATGTTGTAATATGACATTGAAGAGTTAATTGCACTTAAATTGATCTCGTCAAAATGCATTTCTATTTTATAAAGTGCATTATATAAATTTTCAATGCTTTCAAGATGAATTTGTAAAGCATAAATCAATTTTACTTTTTCCAAATCTTTTTCTTCAGCATAATTATTTGTTTCCTTCAAGTATCTATGAATTACAATTAATAATTCCGAATAGTCAATATCCAATCCATCAAAATTTAAACTATCAATATAATCTTTTGTATATATGTCTTCTTCAATTGGTTTTGAAATGACGAATTCAGGTGATAATTCATGTATCTTTTTTTTAATTACATCATAAAATGCAAATTCATTAATTTCATGATTTTTGTACCATTCAACTTTTTCCCAGACAATCTCGTATATTTCTTTAATTATTTCTTTGGGCGAATTAAAACTGATTAAATTGTCAAGAAGATACTTTTCGTAATCGTATGTTTTTTCATCTAAATTGTGAATATTAACATCGGTATCCCATATTCCATCAAGTAAATACTTTTTGTTAACCGGGCAGTATTCAATCTTTGGATTAAGAATAATGTTTAAGTTATTTACTAAGTCAGTTTTTGTTTCCATTTGTATTAATTATTATTTAAAATATTTTTTATTCTTAATGTGATAATTAATATATAAAATAAGAAATATTTTAAATAATAATTATTAGAGTATTAAGTTAACTGTTTAATTATCAAATTTATGAAAATAATCTGATTTGGTATTTTTAAATTAGAAATTATACCTAGTAAAACATATCTTTCAATTTTTTCATATCTTTCATAACGTTTACATCGAGTACTTTTGCATAATGTTGTGTCTGCTTTATAACAGTATGTCCAAGCATAGAGGATACGTTTTCTAATCGCACCCCATTTCCAAGCGTAACTGTTGTTGCAAATGTATGACGTGCAACATACCAAGTTAGGTTTTTCGTTATGCCAACCAAATCCGCTATTTCTTTTAAATAAGCATTCATTTTTTGATTAGATATTGAAGGAATAAGAGTGTTTTCCTTTGACTTATATTTTTCGATTATTCTCACAACAGGGGGTAGTACTGGTACGTTTGACCTAGTACCTGTTTTTTGTCTTGTAGTAATAATCCATGAGGTGTTATCAGCGTCAACAATTATGTTTTCTGAAGTTAATTTACATGCATCTACCGGAGCATAACCTGTATAGCAACTAAAAAGAAAGATGTCTTTAACTTTGTCAAGTCTTTCAATAGTGAAGTTTTTTTGTTCTATTCGTTGAAGTTCTTCAACTGTTAAAAAGGTTGCATCTGAAACGCTTATTTTTCCATCATATTTATTAAATGGATTTTTATCAACGAGGTCCATTTTAATACCATAATTTAAAATCGTTTTCAGATTATTGAAATACTTGACAATAGTGTTATTTTTTATACCAATTATACCATTATGGCTACTTTCAAACTTCAGAAAATTTTCAAAGTTAAAAACATAGGAACCGTTTATTTTACTAATTGGTAAATCTGTACAGTTGTAGTATTTTTTGTTAAATTGAATGATTAATTCCTTAATTCGTTCATACTTTTGAAGCGAAGCTTTAGAACGTTCGTTAATACTAACTAATTTTGAAAAGTGTTCATTATGAATATCAATAAGTTCTACAACATGAGGAATTTTACTAACTGGTGACTTTCCTAGTATTATAGTCTTAAATTCTTCAATTGTAAGATCTAATTCTTTCTTCTGAATATCGTAGTAGATTTTTTCGATTTTGATTCTAAAAATCTCTAAATACTCTTTAATAACTTTTTCCTTCTGAATTTTTACAGGTTTTCTCAAGTTATCTGTAAACTTCCATCTGTCTGGATTTATATATCTTCCAGTACTTAAAGTGATGGTTTTTCTGTTATAATTTACTTTTGCGTAAATCGGACATTCACCATTTAGTTTTGCTTTGTCAGCTTTGATGTAAAAATTTGTCTTTAACATAATTTATAAGTTTTAAATTAATGTTGCAAATTCTGAACTAATCAAAGTATTACCTAATAAACTAAGGTGATATATGGGTGATTTTTTTATTTTTAGTTGCCCTATTACTTTTTTATAATAGGGGTGACTAAAAGAGTAACAACATTTTTCATGTGTTTTTTGACCCAATGTCAAAAACTAAAAAGCCCTCTAATCACCGCATTTTTACGGTAATAAAACATTTAAATCACCGCATTTATCAATATTGAGTCAT
>CANGHE010000142.1 GCA_947453545.1 Flavobacteriia bacterium | reverse complement strand
GTTGGTAAATATCCTATTGAGACTATCAGAACGATGTCTAACATTGTTAAAGAGATGGAAACTTTTGATGGTATATACTATAAAGAGGTTATACCTGCTAAGAATCATCCTCGTTTTATTTCTGATTCAATTTGTTTTAATGCTTGTCGATTAGAACAACGCGTTGAAGCGAATGCGATAATAACGATGACCTTTTCTGGCTATACAGCTTTTAAAATTGCTTCGCAACGTCCAAAAGCACCCATTTATGTGTTTACAAGTAACGAGCAAATTTTGACGCAATTGAACTTAATTTGGGGTGTTAAGGCTTTTTATTATGACAAACATATAAGTACTGATCATACTATAGCTGATATAAAATACATTCTGAAAAAAGAAGGCTTATTGCATCCGGGAGATTTGGTTATTAATATTGCAACAATTCCATTAGAAGAAGATGGAAAGACCAATATGTTAAAATTGAGTTATGTAGATTAATAAAATATCTAGTAAACAAGAAAGGCGCACTTACAAAGTGCGCCTTTCTTGTTTAAAGCTAGCTAGGGTTTAATTAATTTCCATATCTAGATTTCATATCATTTATAAATTGTGTGAAATCATTAGATAATTTATCAAATCCACTTCCAAAATACGTTTCTAAATCTGCTTTAGATGCATCATCAAAAACTAATCGAATGTTTACGTCTTCTTTCTCTTCTGTCTTCGTTACTTGTTGACCATTTTCCCATGTATTATACGTGTTAGTATACTTATCAACATAGAATTCAGAATGTGCTATTTTTACACCAGTTGAAACATAGAATGCTTTTAATACTAAGTTTTTGTTTAATACATCAACTTGATTTGCTCTTGACATATCTTTACTTCCACCTTTAGCAGTAACATCTGCAACAATTCCATTTACATTTCCATTACCTTCTAATTTCACATTCATTACTTGAATGTAAGCATTCATACTAGTTGCTACTTTATTGATATCTTCAACTTTTGAAACAGTATTTTCATTTAAAGACTCTAAATGTGCTTTTGTGAAATTACCTGTTAATGAAGTACCCATAGAAAGAATGTTACTACCATTATGCGTGAACGCATAATTATATGATACTAATGGACTAGTTAAAACTAATTTTGTGTTGAAGTTATAGCTTTCAACTTTTAAATTAGCCTCTAATAAACTAGGAATTCCATCTGCGTTATATGCCGCATCAAAGTTAAATTGTACTAATGTTTTTGAATCAACAGTTAATTTTGCTACAACTTTTTGAGGAGTGTTTCCAATTAAATCTTTGTTGTAAACCGTTCCGTTATAAGGAGTGTATTCAACAACATATGAAGCATTATTCGTAGTTTGATTTTTAGTTGATGGAAATTTTAAAATTAAATCATTTCCACTTGTTTTATCCCATTTTTGTGTGTTGGCATTCCATTCATATGTACCTTTCAAATCATTGAAACCCATCTCAATAGTTGAGTCGTTTTCTAATGATTTTGCTTGTCTTAATGAAGCATAAACTAATTCTTGATCTCCTGTTTTTTCAAAATTTCTCAATGCATATAACACATTCAAAGGCATTATCGTAGATGGTTTTGCAGACTCAAACGGATTTGCAGTATTTAATAAATCTGTAAAATGTATTGTATTATCCACAGAAGTTAGATTTTTTGCATCATTCATTGTTTTCATAGCATCTAAACCAGTTTGTTGTAAATTGGTTTTGTTTTGCTCTGGTGTTAAAACAACTTGTGCAGTAGGAGCTGCTGCATCTTTTTTACAAGCACTGAATAGTACTAATCCAGCAGTTAATGATAAAAGTGAGGTTACTTTGGTAATTTTCATAAACTAATTAATTAATAATTTAGTCAAATATAGGAATAATTACCTAATATAAACTTGATAAAAATCAACTATTTAATACGTATTTATACTTTATTATTTATAGAATTGAATTGCTTTGGCTACTTCATTTTTTGCATTTCCAACACTAAAATTTTCTCCGTCTATGCAGACAGGTCTTTTTAAGAAAGTATATTCTTTTAAAAGCAGTTTTCGGTAGTCAATATCTTGAATAGGAATTTCATTAGGAGCTAGCTCGCGAAATTTAATGGCACGTTTTGAAAATAATGCTTCGTATGAACCTGTTTTCGTTTTTAACCAGTCCAATGTTTCTGCATCCATCAATTTTTGTTTGATATCAATTAATTCAACATCAGAAGTTGGTTGTATTTCTCGTATAATTTTTTTACATGTTGAACAAGTCGAAAGGTGATAGATTCTTTTCATATTTTAAGAGTAGATAAGCATTCCTATGGTAAAGTAAATAAATAAGCCTAATACATCGTTTAAGGTAGTGATAAACGGTCCTGTAGCTAATGCGGGATCTATATCGTATTTATCTAATATCAAAGGGATTAATGTTCCCATAACCGCAGCGAATACAATTACTACAAACAAGGATAAACTCACGACTATTCCTAAATCAATGGTACCAAACACACTTGCAATACCAAAAATCAAGGAAGAACAGATCAATCCATTAAATAATCCTACTAAGACTTCTTTTCCGAGTTTAGCAAACACACTTTTGAATTGGTTTCCTTTTGCGAGTGACTGTACCACGATTGCAGACGATTGTACCCCTACATTTCCTCCCATCGCTGTAATCATTGGTATAAAAAAGGCCAAGGCAGGTATCATACTAATGCTTCCTTCGAAACTTGATATTACTTTAGCTCCTAATGTACCTCCAAGCATTCCTATGATTAACCAAGGTAAACGTGCGCGCGAAATTCTAAAAATACTTGCATTTTCTTCCACTTTTTCAGAGATACCTGTTGCTAATTGGAAATCACGGTCTGCTTCCTCTCGAATAATATCTACTACATCATCAATTGTAATTCTTCCAACGAGCTTGTCTTGGTAATCTAATACGGGAATGGATACCAAGCCATATTTATCAAACAAGCGAATTACTTCTTCTTGTTCATCCGTTACCTTAACTGATATGATGTTTTTTCCGTTGTATAAATCAGTTATAAAATCGTCTGGATCTGAAAAGAATAGTGCTTTCAAGGATAATACCCCTACGAGTTTATTCAGACTATCTACAACGTAAATAGTATATACTTTTTCAACGTCTTTTGCTTGTTCACGAATTTCAGATAATGCTTGTCCTACTTTCCAGTGCAATTGAACAAACAAAAATTCTTTTTGCATTAACCCCCCTGCTGTATCTTCATCATAGTTTAGAAGGTCTACAATATCGTCAGCAGCCTCATCGTCTTCCATATGAGAGATAACTTCATGAATCTCATTATCACTAAGTTCATAAAGGATATCTGCCGCATCATCGGAGTCTAGATTTTCTAATTGCTCAGCAATTTCTTTTTTGGAAAGAGATTTAATGAAGCGGTCTCTCACCTCTTCTTCCAATTCCATTAATACATCTGCTTGAACTTCTTCTTCTAATTGGAAGTAAATAAATTTTGCTTCTTCGTTTTGAAGTTCATCAAGTATTTGAGCAATGTCGACATAATGTAGTTCGAATACGTTCTTATCAATCCAATCTAAATCAGATTGTTGAATGGCTTTACGAATTTGCTCTAAAAACTCTTTGGTAAGTTCAAAACGCATTGAAGAATTGCAATAGGTGAGTAAAGTACAAAAGTACTTTTTTCCGTTTTTATATTTGTCAACTTCGTTCTATTTTACATTAAAATAATCACGATTTGGAGTGTCGTTATTTTTGAAATGAGCATTATAAAAATGATTTGTATTTTTGAACTATGAAGATTTTGGTTGTTCGTTTTAGTTCGATTGGTGATATTGTATTAACTACGCCTATTATACGTTGTTTAAAACAACAACTTCTTAATTGTGAAATTCATTTTTTGACAAAGAAATCGTTTTATGGTATTGTAGAAAACAATCCGCATATTGATAAAATACACACCATTTCGAAGTCTATTAAAGAAATTATCAATCCTTTAAAAGATGAAAAATTCGATTGTATTATTGATTTACATAATAATATTAGAACGAAAAGTTTATCATTTAAATTAGGGGTTCGTACAACTCGTTTTCCTAAATTGAACATTCTTAAATGGATATATGTTAATCTTAAAATCAATAAGTTACCATCAATTCATATTGTAGATCGTTATTTTGAGGCTGTTAAGCATTTAAATGTTGTAAATGATAAATTGCCATGTGATTATTTTATTGCATCTCACGATGAGGTAGATACCAATGAACAATTTGGACATTTACCGAATCAATATGTTGCTTTTGCAATCGGTGCACAATTTGCTACGAAACGTTTGCCAGAGAACAAACTGCGCGAACTTTGTGAAAATGTTTCCTTACCAATTGTATTGTTGGGAGGCAAAGATGATGTATCTATGGGCGATAAACTGATCGTATCTAATGGGCGTGTAATAAACTTGTGTGGTAAGTTAAGTTTAAGTCAGTCAGCTAGTGTAGTTAAACAAGCTCGTTGTGTAGTAAGCCATGATACTGGACTCATGCATATAGCAAGTGCGTTTGAAAAACCAATTGTGAGTATTTGGGGAAATACAACACCAGCCTTGGGTATGTATCCTTACATGCCAACGAAGCCCTTGTTATTCTCAATCCATGAAGTACCGAATTTGGGATGTAGACCTTGTTCGAAAATTGGTTTTAAAACTTGTCCGAAGAAGCATTTTTCATGCATGCAATTGCAAGATATTACGTTAGTTGCACGTGACGTGGAACGTTTTAGTTAGTGTTATAATTTACCACACATTTCATCATCTAGTATCCCCAATTCTTTTAACGAAGCATGTAATAGTTCGGAGTGGATGGTTTCAAGATAAGGATTTCCTTTCTTTGCATTCCCTTCGATACAATGAACAAATAAATAAGTGTTATTGATGTATTCGATGTATCCGATATACCAAGATAATTGTTTACCACTCTGATTTGTAGAAACTTTAAAAGAGTATAAATTCTTGTTTTTTAGTTTTTTACAGGTAAATGTGTTACGAATAAAACGCATATTTTCGAATGAGAAAGGAAGATTGTAATAATACAAGCGTTTTAAAAAGTCAAACTGTTGACGAGGCGTAATTTGTAGACTACTATTTAACCAAAAGGCATCAATTCCGCCAGATAAGTCTTTATTCCCATATCCCATCAATGTGAGCCAATTTTGCATTTTATCCTGCTTTATATTCTTGGCTATTTTTTTAAAGTACCAAGGTGTTTGGTGTTTTAATGCAGTGTAAACAGTTTGATCTTCGTTCCAAAACAAATTTGAATGACGAGGTTCGGTAGGGTCTATAGATATCGTCTGACTAGTATCTTTAATAATTCCACTTTCTAATCCAATTAATGCTTCATAGGGATGAAAAGTTCCCAATGGAGAAACATTCATCTGCATTAAGGTTGAATCATTCGTTATCAGTTTATTTTTTTGTTGATTGTAAACGAGGATACTACTTTTTACCCCATAAGAACGATTGATTTGGTTTAACTTGGCATTAATTTCTATTGCGTTTTTTTGTCCTAAAGCAATATTATATGATAGTAAGATAAATAAGAGATGTGTGAATTTCTTATGTAAAGTCATAATTGTTGTTGTATTTTTTTCTTTACGGAAAGGTATATTTGCAATTAAAGTTGAAAATAATATTCGATAAAACCAAAAAAGTACCTTTCGTATTTTCAAAACTACAATTATTATTACAATGTTATCAATAGAAAATGAGTATTTAAAAATTTCAGTTCAGAAGAAAGGGGCTGAGTTGAGTAGTATTTATTCTAAAAAATCACAAACGGAATTTATGTGGAATGCAAACCCTGATATTTGGGGAAGTTATGCACCAGTATTGTTTCCAATTATTGGTTGTTTGAAGGATAACGAATTTTACCATGAAGGCAAGAATTACACAATTCCAAAACATGGTTTTATTCGAAATAATGATGCATTGACTTGTTTGGTAGAGGATTCAACTACTTTGTCTTTCAGTTATAAATACTCAGATGATACCTTACAATTTTACCCTTTTTACTTTGAATTTATTGTTAGGTTTCAATTGCAAGAAAATGCAATTATAGTTTCGCACACAATTATTAACCACCATCCTTCGGAGATTATGTATTATTCTCTTGGTGGACATCCAGGGTTTAAATGTCCTTTTTTTGACAATGAGTCTTATGAAGATTATTATATCGAGTTTGAGCATATCGAGACAGAACCTACATGGAAAGTGGCTCCGAATGGGTTAATAGAAAGTGAAATGATTCCATTTTTGAATGAGACCAATAAAATTCCTTTGCATAGTACTTTATTTGCTAAAGATGCGTTGATATTTAAAAAATTAAAATCAAAATTAGTACAATTAAAAAGTGACAAACATTCGACCTTTATTCAATTGCATTTTAACGATTTTGATTACTTGGGTGTTTGGGCAAAACCGAATGCTAATTTTGTATGTATCGAACCGTGGCTTGGAATTTCAGATAGTGTAGCATCCACAAAAGTATTTAAAGAAAAAGAGGGGATACAGCAATTAAAAGGGGGAGAGCGAAAGTTGATTTCGTTTACAATAACCCTTAACGAACAGTAAAAGTTCCCATACTTTAAATTGTCACCTCCCTTAATCCCTCCTCAAGGAGGGAAACACGCAATAATTCCATCGTATAGAAGTAAGAATATTAATTACGCACACATTCTTATAGTTTTATCGACGTCTTTTCGTCTTCCCTCCTTGAGGAGGTGCAGGGGAGGTGAGGTTTAAATTATCATCCCCCTTTGTCCCCCTTCAAAGGGGGAAACACGCAATAATTCCACTTGATTTTTTGAGCTTCATCGTCTTCCCTCCTTTGAGGAGGGGCAGGGGAGGTGACATATAAAAATATCATCCCCCTTTGTCCCCCTTCAAAGGTGGAAACCACACAATAATTCCACTTGATTTTTTGAGCCTCATCGTCTTCCCTCCTTTGAGGAGGGGCAGGGG
>CANGHE010000141.1 GCA_947453545.1 Flavobacteriia bacterium | reverse complement strand
GGATCAATATCCATAATATCCAACGACATTCCATACAATGGGTGATACGTTACTTTGACTTGAAAAAGAAGTGTTAAGCCATCTCGAAGAGGCTCTTTAACGATTTCAGAAAAATTTTTCGAGATGCGATCAAAGTTGGTTTTCCAAATTTGGCCACGCATATCAGCTACAATTTTCCCATCTTCTTTGTGCACTAATTCAGGATAACAATGACCTTTGGGAGTGTAATTCAATTTATGCATTTCTGCCTTTACCCAATACAAGCGATTGTATCGTTCCGCTATCGTTTTTTGTATAGAGGAAGCAACTTGTTTTAACGTAAATATTTCGCTAGGTTCAGGCATTTTTCATTTACAACTTTACAATCTATAACACCTTAATTTTATGAAATTAATTAAACTTAATTGATTTAGAAGGAGTTATTTTAGTGATAATATAGGATGGTAGCAATAAAGCAACAATACAGATAAATAGCGTTACAAAATTCAACGTCAGTATAACCCAAAAATTCAACTGAATAGGAACAGCATTTAAATAATACACTTCAGGATTTAAAGTAAGCAATTTAAAATGTTGTTGCAATAATGACAATCCTATTCCTATTAAATTCCCCCAAAACATTCCTCTAATTATCAAATAGCCTGCTTGATATAAAAATACTTTACGAATTACCCAATCTGATGAACCAATTGCTTTCATAAGTCCTATAAAATTCGTCTTAACTAAAATCATTACGAGTAAAGCTGACCCCATATTAATGATACCTATTAATATCATCAAAGACAATATAATCCATACATTAATATCTAAAAATCCTAACCAAACAAAAATATCACCCTGACTATCTACTATACTCGTTACCTTTAAATCCATCATGTTTTTTCCTTTCAACACAATTGATTTTAAATAATTTACATCTTCATCTAAATGATTCCAATCTCTCACACTACACTCGAAAGCACCTACATAATTTTTAAAACTACCTTTACCATCTACTTTAGTAAAAGTAGCTATTTTGTCACCACACTGAATATCAAAAATATAACCTTCTTGATCTCGGTAATTTTTAATAACCACCCCACTTGAATTTTTAATTCCTGGAATACTATTTTTAGTAGCCGAGAGTTTTATTTTTAAAAATGCAGTATCAGGTATCGTCGTTTTTTCACCTTTCCCATCAATAAACATCCAATAATCTGAAACAATCAATCTTATTAAAGTATCTTTCGTTGGAAATAATGTAAATCCTGCAAAACGATCATATCCCTCTCCCCAATCATAACGATAATTTCCATTTCCCCCAACCGTTTCTGACTTAATAATTAATTGACCATTTTTTAAACTATCGTCAACTATAATAGAAGTTTGAATCCCCCAATCATTTAATTGCTGAATATGTCTTAAGTCAGCAATTATTATTTTTTTATCTAATTCTTCATAACCAGTATCATATATTCCAGAAATCTTAAAATATTTTTTAATCGGCTTATTTTTCACAAAAAAGACACGTACCTCATCACCTAATGAATAATTCAAATCTCGAGCTATTTTAGCCGAAATCAATATCTCATTCGATGGTAAATTTGTTCTAAAATTTGGTATAGTACCTGCAATTAAATAAGTTTTAAAAAAGTTCCAATCATATGTTTTATCCACCCCCTTCACTAGAACCCCTTCAATTTCTTGTTGAATTTCCGGATTTTTTTCACTAATATTGGACTGTAGAAGTGCTGGTTTGTAAGCAACCGGTTGTATTGACCGAATGCGTTTACTTGATAATAAGGATGGATAGAAAGGTTGATGTATAGAAATCGGATCACTTTCGAAAATTGTATTTTCACCAGATTTTGTTATAACTGCGTGAGATCCAAAACCGATTACTTTGTCTCTTACTTCAGTCTGAAAACCTCGTACTACTGCTAACGTAATGATATTAACCAACATTGCTAAAGCAATGCTAATTATAGAGATACGAACGATGGGCTGAGAAACTTTTTTCCCTTCCACTTCGTTTTTGAGAAGTTTACGCGCTATGAAATGCTCAATTTTCAAGTCTTACTTTTATGAATTACGAAAGTACATAAACCTTTCGTCCTTAAAAAGTATTTCTTTGATTTTAGGGATTTTTATACTAAATCAAAATTTCTTTTTTGCTAATAATATCAATCCTTTAGACTCTGTTTATTCTAAAGTAGATTCTTCTAGAAAAAAACCGCTAATATTAGGAATAGAGAGGATGGACTTATATTTTGATTCTCTTGTCGGGAAACGAGTTGCTGTTGTGAGCAATCAAACATCTATTATTGGAAGTACGCACTTAGTAGATACGCTCATTACATTAGGAATCAAAATCCAAAAAGTATTTTCTCCTGAACATGGATTTCGTGGAAATGCTGATAATGGAGAAAAAGTCAATAACGAACACGATGAAAAAACTGGGATTGATGTTATATCTCTTTACGGTCATAATAGAAAACCTACTGCTGATCAATTAGTTGATGTAGATATTGTTATTTTTGACATTCAAGATGTTGGAGTACGATTTTACACATACATCTCAACTTTGCATTATGTAATGGAAGCTTGTGCAGAAAACAATATTCCACTCATCGTATTAGATAGACCTAATCCAAATGCACATTATATTGATGGCCCTGTTAGAGACGATTCTCATAAATCTTTTATTGGCATGCATCCTGTACCTATTGTATATGGTATGACAATTGGTGAGTACGCTGATATGATAAACAATGAATGTTGGCTTGGCGATAGTCTTGCTTGTAATCTTTTTGTTGTTCCATGTAAAAATTATACTCATGCAACAAAATACTCATTACCTATTCCTCCAAGTCCAAATTTAAGAACTGAATTTGCCGTTTCTGTTTATCCAAGTTTATGTTTATTTGAGGGAACAACTGTAAGTGTTGGTAGAGGAACAGATACACCATTTGAAATTTTTGGGCATCCTCAATTTCCAACTTCTGATTTTCAGTTTACACCAACATCTGGCTTCGGATCTAAACGTCCAGTTAATGAAAATAAGATATGTAATGGATTTGATTTAAAATGTTTAGGTTTAATAGATGTTAATAAACTGAATATTGATTGGATTATTCAAGCAAGAAGTTTGCTAGGAGATAGTATCGTATTTATTGACCAACCAGGATTTTTTGATCGACTAGCCGGAACATCACTGTTAAGACAACAAATACTAAATTATATCCCTGAAGAAGAAATACGAAAATCTTGGGAAGCTGATTTAATGCATTTTAAAGCAATAAGAAGGAAATATTTAATTTATGAATAATTAATTTTTCCTCAAAAATGCCTTCATAAATAATTGTCCCTGAAGCTTATATCCTTTGGGAGTAAAATGCAAAATATCATTGTTTAATAAATGTTTTCTATTCCAACTATCTACTGAGTAATCCCCTCCCATAATTTCATGTAAATCCCATAGCGCTAAAGAGGAATTAGATGAAACTGTTTTTCGTATTATTCGATTAATCTCAGTGAGTCGTTGAGGACGTTTATTTTGGTATTTCGTATCAGGTACAGTAGTAAAAATAATAGCAGTGTTTTTACTCGCAACTTGAATTTGTTGTATAAACATATCTAATTGATTCAAAATTCTAGGTTCATTAAGGGTATCAATATATGAATCATTTGTTCCCAATGAAATTAGCAACATATTGGGTTTTAGATACGCCATTTGTTCCATAAATAATGGAGTATTATTTATAAACTGATCTAAAGTTGAACCTGCAACACCAAATTTATTATAAACAATTCCTGGTTTAGTAACTGCATTAATTTTTATAGCATACAACAATACTTTAGATGTATTATCGAATATTAATGACACATCTTCCATCGGTTCTGAAAAAATAAATGTAGTTATTGCAGTATGTTTACTTTTAACTTGTGTAGAAATCTTAGCTTTCAATGTCGATACGTGTAAAGGCTGATTATCATAATAATGAAGAAATGAGATAGATGAAAGCGAACCATATTGAGTTGATTTAGTAAAATGAAAAACACCTTGATTTGAAGCTAAATAACACCCTAGTCCTGTCATTCCAAGAGGAAATACATCATTTGGCATCTTAATGCTGGCTCTTTTCCATGTTCCACTTGTATCTATCGGAAAATGTTTAATACTTTGTGAATTAAATAATTGATATGGAAACATCCAGCCTTCTTCCCCTTGCCCATAATTATTTTCCAATTGATGTTTGATTTCACCTGAAAATTGACCTATTTCAATATGCGAATCACCAATATGAACAATAGAAAAAGGATTGTTACTCCCTTCTTTTAATTTTTCTAAATCATGAAATACTTTGTCTAAAGCATTACGATTCATTATTGTGTCAAGCAGATTTTTTTCAGGATCAAACGTTTCTTTAGTAACTTTATTACTGCAACGTGAAGAAAGAGACAGAAGTGCTGTTACTATTAATAAAAAGAAAGAAATACGCATAGTTATACTTAAGAATTCAATAATTAAGTCTCGAAAATACAAAATCTAATTAGTAACTTCACAACGATATTTCTTCTTGATTAATATTCAAATATACAATAGTGAAAGTATACTCTGGCTTTGAAGCGCTTAATGACATTAAAAATCCAGTACTTACAATTGGTACGTTTGATGGTGTGCATGTTGGACATCAAAAAATTATTGAGAAATTAAATCAAATTGCAACTCAAGTTGATGGTGAGTCGGTATTATTTACGTTCTTTCCTCATCCTAGAATGATTATTAATCCACTAAATCATGGTATTAAACTCATTCAATCACAAGCTGAAAAACTTGAAAAACTTGAAAAACTAGGACTGAAACATCTTATAATTGTTCCTTTCACCAAAGAATTTTCTGAAATAACTGCCTATGACTTTGTTGTTGAATTACTTGTAAAAAAACTCAAAATAAACACACTCATCGTTGGTTATGATCATCAATTTGGTAAAAATAGAGAAGGAGATTTAACCTATTTGGTTGATAAAGGGAAAGTTTTTGATTTTAATGTTATTGAAATCCCTGCTCAAGAGATTAATGATGTGAATGTGAGTTCTTCTAAAATAAGACATGCGTTAGAGGATGGTAATATTTCAGTAGCCAATCATTATTTAAATGAATCTTTCCAACTTTGGGGAAAAGTTATACATGGTAATAAATTAGGTAGAACAATTGGATTTCCTACAGCTAATATTGAAATTAATGATCCTTTAAAATTAATACCAGGAAATGGAGTCTATGGAGTGTCGCTGAGACTTGAGGATAAACGAATGGTCTATGGCATGATGAATATAGGAATTAGACCTACAATTGATGATATGAAATCAGTACACATTGAAATACACATTTTTGACTTTAATGAAGAAATTTATGGTCAGAATATTCGAATTTTCATTCATCACTTTATTAGAAAAGAACAAAAATTTGAATCTATCGATGTATTAAAAAATCAATTGAAAGAAGATGAAAAAATTACTCGTACTACTCTTCTTGTGTCATAGTATTTTTCTGTTTTCCCAAAAAGAAGATACTATTCATTATTATACTCTAGAAGAGGCACATACAATTCATTCAGATAGTGTTTTCGCTATTAACCTCTCCAAAATGAAATTAACAGTAATTCCTAAGGAAATTCAAAATTATAAGAATTTAAGACACCTAAATTTAAGCAAAAACAAATTATCAGAACTGCCTGAATTTGTAGGAAATTTAAAATGCTTAATTGACTTAAATTTATCAAAAAATAATTTTACTTCCTTTCCAACAGAAATATGTAAATTGAATAATTTACAACGATTAATTGTAAACCAAAATCCATTTACTCATATTTCTGAATGTATTGTCAATTTAGACAAACTAAAATATATCGATCTTTGGGATACACCATTGGAAACCTTTCCTAACGCATTTCTCACAATGAAAAACTTAAAATATATTGATATGAGAGGAATTGTATATGGTCCTAGTTATCAACAAAAATGGATAAGACACCTGCATTGGATTCGCATTGAATTTGATGCACCATGCGATTGTATGGAAAAATAAATTAAAGTAGTGTAAATTGATCTTCGTTTAAGCGAATAAAATCCAATGTATCATATATCTCTTGTAAATCAAATGAAGTTACCAATTTCATTCGATACTCTTTCATATGCGCAATACCCTTAAAATAATTTGAATAATGTCTCTTCATTTCTGCTATACCTAATCCCTGACCTTTCCATGCAACACTCATTTCTAAATGTTCTTTCGCTATGGCTACTCTATCAGCTACAGATGGCGCTGGTAAATATTCCCCAGTATTCATGAAATGTTTAACTTCGTTAAATATCCATGGATAACCTATACTTGCCCTGCCTATCATAATACCATCTACTCCATAACGATTTCGGTATTCTAATGCCTTTTCTGGAGTATCTATATCACCATTTCCAAAAATAGGAATATGCATACGTGGATTGTTTTTAACTTCTCCTATTAAAGTCCAATCTGCTTCTCCTTTATACAATTGCTGTCTCGTTCTTCCATGTATCGAAATAGCTTCAACTCCTACATCTTGCAATTTTTCTGCAGTTGAAACAACATACTTCGTTTTATCATCCCAACCTAAACGAGTCTTTACAGTTACTGGAAGATTAGTGATTTTAACAATTTCTTCTGTCATTTTAATCATCTTAGGAATATCTTGTAACATTCCTGCTCCAGCACCTTTACAAGTAACTTTTTTAACTGGGCATCCAAAATTAATGTCAATAATATCTGGATTTGTTTTTTCAATGATCTGAGCAGATTTTTTCATACTCTCAATATCATATCCAAAAATTTGAATCCCTACAGGTCTTTCATACTCATAAATATCTAGCTTTTTAACGCTTTTAGCTGCATCACGAATTAAACCCTCAGAAGAAATAAACTCCGTATACATTAAATCTGCACCATGTTTTTTACATAATGCACGGAATGGTGGATCACTTACATCCTCCATTGGCGCTAATAACAAAGGAAATTCCCCTAACTCAATATTTCTAATTTTTACCACGATACAAAAGTAATAGTTAATCAGGAATTGATTGACCAAAAAAAGGATTTAACACAAAATAGTTGT
>CANGHE010000140.1 GCA_947453545.1 Flavobacteriia bacterium | reverse complement strand
TCGATTTCGACTACGCTCAATCTGACGCGTTAAGTTCATTCAATCCTATAATGTTAAATTCATCATTTATAATTTAACATTCATAATTACTTAAACGTCTTTCCCCCAATCTTCCAATTCTTGTGCAGACCATAAATCTGGGAAGAAAATTCGGCGTTGGTAACGTGGATGCATATATTTTCTCCAATCGGAACCACCTGTTGCTTCAATCACCTCTCCTTTTGGTTGTAAGTATTTCGCAGCAGCATTGTAGTGAGCCATTACCCAACTTACATTCACTGTGTAATCATAATGACGCATCGCTTTGATTAACTCTTTGTCAGCTTTTACATCTTCTGGAAGGGATTTAAACTTAGCATACAAGTTCGTAGTATTGTATTCCTCCATTTTGCGTAAAAACTCCGCTTTGTATTTTTCTTCAAACAAACGAATCAATGTATTTTTCTTTCCTGTCGCGTGGTCTTTACCAGCAGCGTGCCAGTATAAATGTTCGTATGCGTGTTCGATAGGAGTATTTCTATCAATCGTTGCGCGGAAACGGAAATCAATCAAGTTAATCGTATCAGTAGAAGCAAATTCAATCATACGGTACTGAGCACTTTGGAAACCACTAGCTGGTGTAAGTGTATTTCTAAATTTCAAATACTGCTCTACTTCCATTCCTTCTTGCATAATAGAGAAAGAAGATGATAACATATCGAAATAACGACTGATACGGTTCAATTTTTCAGCAAAGAAAGGAGCTGTTAAATTGTTATTTGTAGTAACCTGTTCTGCTTCCCACAAAATCATCTTAAACAACAACTCATTGATTTGGTGATACATAATAAACACCATTTCATCAGGTAAAGTAGTTCTTTGAACCTGTAAATTCAACAAAGCATCTGGCTGGATATAATCCCAATAGGTAATTGGCTTTGCCCAAACCAACCCTTCCAAGTGTGTTTCGTAATTTTGATCAATTGCTGTGAACTTTTCTTCTAAACGTTCAACCAATTTTTCTGTCGTTTCTTTCATCGAATTCTATTTATATTAACATTAACTGATGACTATGAATTACCCCATCACCGCTTCTTTAAAATATTGAAAAATTAACTCATCTAATTTGTCAAAAGGCGTTTCGTCATTCAAATTGTATTTTTCAATCAAATTCAAAATCGCTTCTTGTTGCTCATTTCCATATTTTAATGCATGTTTATATTCTGTATTAGAGAATGATACCATACTGTACAAAGGTATGTAATTGTCAGGAAATAAATTCGCCATACGATGCTCAATTTTATGAATCATTTTGAACGTAGGGTCCGTTACTTTATCTCGCATCACCGTGTAGTTTTGTAGAGATAAATCTTGCATCGCATCGCAATTTGGCTTACGTGATTGCTCGTATTCTTTGAAAATCACTGGCCAATTATCACCGTGCTCTTGCATCAACTCCCACATTACTGTACAATCCTCAAAACCACAATTCATTCCTTGTCCATAGAACGGAACCGTTGCATGTGCTGCATCTCCCATCAACGCCATTTTACCATTTGTCCAAGGGTAACAACGAATCAACGCCAAGGCAGAAAGTGGGTGTTCTTCCCAACGATTTGCAACATTCGGCATCATATCATAGAAATCAGGAAATACTTCTTTGAAGAATTCTTCTACTTTATCTCTGTCTGTCAACTTATTAAAACAATACTCATGATTATCAAATGGCATAAACAAAGTACAAGTAAATGATCCATCGAAATTTGGAAGTGCAATCAACATAAAACGACCTCTTGGCCAAATATGTAAACTATTTTTCTCTAATTTATGAGTTCCATCTTCATTTGCAGGTAGTAAAATTTCTCGGTATCCATCTTCAATGTAATTCTGACTGTAAGAAAATCGATCTAATTTCTGAAATCCGTGGTATCTTACAGCTGAAAAAGCACCATCTGTTGCGAATAACAATTCTGATGTATGTTCAGATTCTTCTCCTGTCTTATTGTTTTTCAATTTGAATTTACCCGATTTTGTATCTGCAAAGACGCAATCTACATCAAAGTTCAAATTTACATTTTCGATTTGCCCTGCAATTTCTAACAGTTTAGCATTAATTTCACCACGAGAAACTGAGTAAATTGCCTGATTCTCTTTTCCATAAGGTAAGGTTGAAATTGTACCATCTAAAGCATGAATTGTACGACTATACATTGGAATTGCTATTTCGCGAATCGCATCTCCGATACCTAGTTCATCCAACGCTTTCCAACCACGGAAAGAAGTTGCCAAGTTGATTGATTTTCCCGCGGAAAGTGCAACATTACGAAGGTCGGAACGACGATCATAGGTGGTTACTTTGTATCCTGCTTTTGCTAAATATACTGCCCATAAAGAACCTACTAATCCTGATCCTATGATGGTTGCTGTTTTTTGATTTGACATATTTTAGTTTTTTATGTTTTTAACTGCGTGATAAATCACACAGTTAGGAATAAATATTATTTTCTGCTGTTGGTATTTCCATTACCGTTCCACATTTCTTACACGTACGAATTTCTTCCGAATCATATACTTTTTGTAACAATGCTGATAATTGTCCTACGATATCTTCCAATTTAAATTCTTCTGAATACAATTTTTCGTTACACGAATCACAAAACCAAGTACATGAATCAAATTCAACATCTTTACGATTTCGTTCAATAACCAATCCAATTGTATCTGCAAAACGCTGTGGTGAATGATATGTTTTACCCGGTAAAAGGAACATTTCACCTTCTTTAATATCTATAACTTGACGTTTTCCATCCTGAATAATCGGTAATTTCATATCTCCTTTAAGTTGATAAAAAAGCTCCTCTCCTTCATTGTAATGGAAATCTTTACGTGCATTTGGCCCTCCGATAATCATCACGATAAAATCAGAGTCTTTATATAAAACTGTATTATTTACAGGTGGTTGTAATAAGTGTTGATTTTCTTTAATCCACTTATTCAAATTAAAAGGCATTAACATAATTTTTGAGTTATAAGTTATGGATTATGAATTATGGGTTAGAAAAAAGGGTTATGAAAATTCATAACCCCATCTTTTCGAATGAGTTTTGAAATCATTCTTAATTCAACTCCCGAAAGCTTTCGGGACATAATTAATAATTCTTATAGTGTTCCTCTTCGTGCTTGTTCAGCCTCGATAGACTCAAACAACGCTTTAAAGTTTCCTTTTCCGAAAGAGTTTGCACCTCTACGTTGGATAATTTCGAAGAACAATGTTGGTCTATCTTCAACTGGTTTAGTAAAGATTTGAAGTAAATAACCATCTTCATCTCTATCTACCATGATACCTAAACTTTTCAATGTTTCGATATCTTCTTGAATATCACCTACACGTCCAAAAACTGTGTCATAATAGTCACCAGGTACATGTAAGAATTCAACACCACGTTTACGCATTTCAGAAATTGTGAATACGATATCGTCAGTTGCTACCGCAATATGCTGACAACCAGCGCCTCCGTAGAATTGAATGTATTCTTCAATTTGAGATTTTTTCTTCCCGTGAGCAGGCTCATTGATAGGGAATTTAATACGACCATTTCCGTTAGTCATTACCTTACTCATCAACGCTGTATATTCAGTAGAAATATCTTTATCATCAAACGTAATCAAATTAGCAAATCCCATTACTTCTTCGTAGAATTTCGCCCATTTGTTCATATCACCCAAATCAACATTCCCTACCATATGGTCGATGTATTTCAATCCTGTTGAAATTGGATTATATTCAGATTCCCATTTTTCAAAACCTGGTAAGAAAACACCGTTATAGTTTTTACGCTCAACAAAAATGTGAACTGTATCACCATAGGTATGAATACCTGCACGAACTACTTCTCCATCTTTGTCTGATTCTACTCTTGGTTCAAAATAAGATTTAGCACCTCTTTTGATTGTTTCTTCGTATGATTTTCTTGCATCATCAACCCAAAGAGCGATTACTTTCACACCATCACCATGTTGTTTGATGTGTTCACCGATTTCGCTATCTGAATTTAATGGTGTAGTTAAGATTAATTTGATTTTATCTTGTTTAACTACATAAGAAGTTCTATCTGTTACCCCAGTTTCTAATCCCTGGTAAGCAAATGATTGAAAACCTAATGCTGTTTTATAAAAATGTGCAGATTGTTTAGCATTTCCTACGTATAACTCTACATAGTCAGTACCATTGATTGGAAGAAAATCTTGTGCTTCAGCGAAGATTTTTTCTAACCCATAGTTATAATTCTCAACGTTTTTTAAGTCTTTTGTTTCCATTTTCTTTGTGTTTTATTTTATTAAAATAGGATGTTGCGCTGCAACATCCTTACTTGTGCTTTTGATGTATCTCTTACTTAACTATTTTTGAGCCATCCAAGATTTATAGTAATCATTTACTTCTAATCCTAACGCCTCTTCTGTAATCATTACTGGTTTGAAAGGATCAATCATTACTGCTAATTCATTTGTCTCTTTTTTACCAATACTTCTTTCGATAGCACCTGGATGAGGTCCGTGAGGTAAACCACCTGGGTGTAATGTAATCTGTCCTTTTTGGATATCATTTCTACTCATAAAATCACCGTCTACATAGTATAATAACTCATCTGAATCAATATTACTATGGTGGTATGGTGCAGGAATAGCATCTGGGTGATAATCATACAAACGTGGTACAAATGAACAAATCACGAAGTTGTTTCCTTCAAAATTTTGGTGAATTGTTGGAGGCATATGAATACGACCTGTAATTGGTTCAAAATTGAAGATGGAAAACGCATAAGGGAAATGGTACCCATCCCAACCAGCAACATCAAATGGATGTGTTGCATAGGTATAAGGATAAATCATTCCTTGCTTTTTAATATTGATTTTGAATTCACCAATCGTTTTATGTGTCTCCATATTTTGTGGAGTTTTCACATCTCTTTCGCAGAATGGAGAGTGCTCTAATAATTGACCGAATTGGTTTCTATATCTTTTTGGTGTTGTAATTGGGCTGAAAGACTCAACAATTAACAAGCGATTATTTTCTGTGTTGAAGTTGATTTGATAAACAGTTCCACGAGGAATGATCAAATAATCTCCATATTCGAAATCGATGTTACCATACATTGTTTTCAATGTCCCAGTACCTACGTGTACAAATATCATTTCATCTGCATCTGCATTCTTAAAGAAATAAGGTGTAGATGTTGTTGGAGCTGCTAAACCAATATGCATATCGTTGTTCACAAAAAGTGTTTTACGACTTTTAATGTAATCTGCTTCTGGTTTTAACTCAAATCCTGAAAAACTCAAACATTTTAGATTCTCAGTGATAGCGATTTTTGGTTTTACTGAATAAGCCTCACCCATTTCTTTCACCATTGTAGGTGGATTTAAATGGTATACTAATGAAGACATTCCTGCGAATCCTTCTGTGCCTACTAATTCTTCATGAAATAAATTTCCATTAGACTGTCTTGAAACGACGTGTCTTTTTTTTGGAATCGTACCGTGTTTTTGATAAAATGGCATATAAATCAGTTTTATAATTTTCTAGAAGCAAAGTAAGCGAGATTGAATATTCTGTTGAATGATGCGGCTCACAGAAAAACATGATTAATGTCACTTTATTGATTACGAGTTAGAAGATTGCAGATTGAAAGATTACAGATTAACAGATTGCTAACTGGAAGACTACAAATTAAAAATTGACAGATTAACAAATTACACATTAAGAATAATTAATCTATATAAAAAACTGAATATCAATAAATTAAAATTAAATAGATTAGATAAGTCAACCTATTAGAACATGAAAAATAAATTTGGTGAATCAATCGTTTTATTGTAAATTGAAAATAGTAAACATAAGATTTACAATATTTTACTAATATTTAGAGCCATGAAAACAACTAACGAAAATACAAGACAGGAAAAAATTCAAATTACGATTGCATTTGTTATTATCGGCTTAATCACAATCGGTGTACTTTTAGTCGCATTTGGATTTTTTGATGCAAAACAATAATTATATCATCAAAAAAAATAGTTTATTTCTTCAATACAATTCTACTCACACGACGCAACATAAACATACAAACAACAACAAAGACAGCAACAACCAGCCCTAATGTATCGTAGTTTTCAATCGGACTAAAATTATCTTTTTGAACTACGATCATCCCTCCGATAGCCGCAGCAACTCCTCCTGCTAATTGCTGTAATGAAGAATTTATACTCATAAATGCACCTCTATCGTGTAACTCTGGTAATGCAGAAACCAAAGCAACCGAAGGAACCATACGTGCCATTACACCCATCATCATCAATACATTCAATGCAACAACCACCCAAAAAGGTACAGGAACTAAATTTGCGTAGATTAATACAACAACAATCATCCAAACTGAAGCAATTACAAACAATTTGAATTTATCAATTTTATCACTCATCTTACCTATCAAAGGCATTATCAATAAAGTAGCAATACCAGAAATCATAAACAAAATGGGTAACTGTTCTTCTGTTACTTTTAAATTATTGATAGCATACACACTTCCCCAAGGCATAATCATAAATCCGCCCAAAGACATCAAGGCTGTCGCCATAAAACCGATACGATAATTGCGCTGAGAAATAGTATGAATTAAATGTTTAAAGGCATTATTTTCTTTCTTTTCATCTAAATGTTTGGTTATTGGTTTCAGCTTTAACAAAATCGCAATCCAAATCAACAAAGCTAACCCTACTATCATAAAAAAGGGTGATTGCCAACCCCATGCATTCGCAATAAATAAACTAATTGGAATACCTAACACTTGACTCGCGCCAAAACCCATCTGCATAAATCCCATTACACGTCCACGCTGTTCTAAGGCAAATAAATCAGACACAATAGCCATTGAAATGGAGCCAATTACACCGCCAAACAATCCTGTAAATACGCGCGCTGCAATCAATAATGGATATGTATTCGCCATTCCACAAAACATCGTTCCTACTATAAACCCAATGTAAAAGAACAGCAATAATTTTTTCCTATCAAAACTATCTGCAAAACCTGCTGTTAAAAATCCTGATATTCCAGCACTAAAAGCATAAGAAAAAACTGCTACTCCAAATTGG
>CANGHE010000139.1 GCA_947453545.1 Flavobacteriia bacterium | reverse complement strand
AGTTTGCAGGTAATTTTAGACCTAATGCTAAAGGAGAATTGGAATTGTATATTGACGAGTTGAGTAAGGTTGTACCGGTTTAGGTTAGGTGGATTTGTTGGTGTCAAAATCACGAAATTGTTGAGAGTTAAATTTAATACGTGTGAGTGATTGAAGGAAGACGTGGGATGGTGAAATTTTAACACAAATGCACGGAGGTTACACTAGTAATTGGAGTATTTTTTCGCAGAGGATAGGAGAGATATTTGAAGTGTTTGACTCAATTTCGAGGTCACAGAGGTAATCTAACTGCGTTAGATTTGTATGCTATTTAATTTTTATCGGAACATAAGGTTTCCCTCCTGGAGGAGGGATTAAGGGAGGTGACAGATGATCTTCATAAGTTCTCACTCTTTTTCGGTAGTTATGGGGACACTTCAAAGGTGGATTTTATTTTTTTTATAAATTAAATCGTATAAAATATCAATGAAATTTCTTACCTTTCTCTAACATCTCAATTATCTCGCGCATGCGTTTCTCGCGTGTTTCAGGCCGTTTTGCAGTTTGTAGTCGAAAACCTATCGCATAAAGGTTTGTTTTGTTGAGTTGCTTGAAAAATACTTCCGCTTGTTGATTGTTTTTCAGTGCTTGAAGAAAATCATCCGGAATTGTCATGTTGCTCGGGGAGTCGTATGCTTGATCCCAGCTACCAGTTTCTTTGGCGTGTTCAATCATTTTGTGTCCTTGCGCCTGCATTCTACCTGTATTGATTAAGCGTTCGGTATGACCGATATTGATTTTAGACCAAGTACTTTTTTTACTTCGATGACAAAACTTCTGTAACCAAGCGTGTTCATCAAAGGATTTTTTTTGTCCATCGATCCAGCCATAACACAACGCAACATCCAATGCTTCAGCATAGGTGACAGTTTGTTGTTTAGATCCCTTTTTGAAAATTTTCAGCCAAATACCGGTGGAAACGAGGTGGTTTTCGGAAAGCCAGTTCTCGAAGGAGGTTTCGTTTTCAAAGGAGAGGATGGGGAGGGTAGTTGGTATGGACATGAGGGTAAATTTGTTGGGTTCAAAAATAAGAAATTGTTGAGAGTTATATTAAAACTTGATAATTTGTTAGAAGGAAGGTGTTGTATAATTTTAACACAAAGGCTCAGAGATTTACCACAGAGGGCAAAAGATTTTATGGAAGTGGTTGGTGTAGATTAGAGGGCGTAGAGGGAATCTAACTGAGTTAGATTTGGAATGCAATTTATTTTTATTCGGAACTTAAGGTTTCCCTCTTGGTTTACACTGAGCTTGTTGAAGTGAGGAGGGATTAAGGGAGGTGACAGGTTTAATTAATCAACGTGCTCGTAGTTTTTATCACAGAGGAAAAGAGAGTAAGTGAAGTGGTTGGTGAAGATTAGAGGGCGCAGAGGTAGTCTAACTGCGTTAGATTTGGATGTTGTATTATTTTATTCGGAATATAAAGTTTCCCTCCTGGAGGAGGGATTAAGGGAGGTGACAGGATAGGATTTCAAAAAAGACGAAAATATTATGTTTACACTACCCCATAGGCGTGCATACTTCCACTAAAAAGCCATCGAGATCTCTAAGGTAAGCAACTGTTTGACCCCAAGGTTTTTGAGTAGGTTTTTCCAGGAGCCTAGCGCCCGCTTCTAGGGCAACACGCATTGTTTCTTCGATATTGTCTGTTGTTAGTCCGATTTCCATACCAAACTGTTTTTCTGTTAAAGAACTGTTTTGGAATCCACCTGAGATATTCGTGTTTACCAGGTCAATGGAAGTAAATGCCAGACTTGTTTCACCGACCAATAATTCGCCATAATCGTTTTGTGGGGTGATAAATTTTCGAGAAAATCCAAATGCTTTTTCATAAAATTCAATGGATGTAGTTACATTTTGAACGTACAAAATGGTGTATGCAAATTTTACCATAAACAGATTATTAGCTAAGAATTAGGTGTTCTAAAAGTAGTAAAAGATTTGTTAGCTACTACTAAATTAGCGTAAGATAAACCGTGTATTTTAGTGTCTTTCTCGGTTAATTTCCCGCAACACTATAACGTGCGAGACATACACCAACGGTACAACCAATGCAGGTAAATATACAAAAGGGAACAAAGCAATGGCGCGATTGGGTTGGTCAAATGCGAGTTGCTGGAAAGGGAAGGGTGCTGAAAAAAAGCCAATCATAAAAATTGTAGTTACTAGACAAATACCAAGGTAGTTCCAAGTAATAAATAGTTTTGTTGGAATTTCTTTCTTTCTTACGAGGGTATAAATGAATAAAAGCAAGGCAGTAATGCCCATGAAAATATCCATGTTCCAACCTTTGAATGTCATCAGAACAGGGATTTGCTTTTGAAGGAATAACTCGTACAATACTAATTCTACCGGCAAACGTAGTATGTGGATTGCGAGAAGTAGTTGTTTGTTGACTTTCAGTTTTCTCGTGCGTTTATAGAGGTACACAGAAAGTATAGTCGCGCCAAGCATGACCAACATAAATCGGGGAGGAGTGCTTTGGGTATTGGTAAAAAAACCAGTAAATGCAATAGGTCCTATAAATAGTAACCAAGCACTGCAGGTGTATAAAACACGTTTGTCACTGCCTGTTGCGTAATAAAACAAAAGGAGCGACAATAGTGTGATGCCAATAAATGTGATTGCTAGCATGGAGTTAGGTTATTAGTGTTTGATATACTGTACGTTACATCGATAAGGTGCTTCGAACTTCCACACTACCACCCAGTGCAAGTACGGGACAATTCTTAGCAAGTTCGCACGCTTCTTCCATGTTCACAGCTTTTATTTGCATGATACCTGTAAGTGTTTGTTGTTCACTAATTACTATACCCGCAGTTACAGATTGGTTGTGGTGAATTACATTTCCTTCAAATCCAAGTCGACTGGTACTAATTAGTTTTCCTTGTCCAGCAATACTTCCAATGTAAGTTCCCCACTGTTGGTGCATAAGCGTGATTTGTGCCTCTGTAGGTTGTTGTGTACTAGGTTGCATGCGAAAGAATAGCATGAATTCGTTTAAATTTTCCATGTTTGTTTTTGTTTGTTAATAATGACACTACAAACCTACGAAGGTCATAGGCATTAAAACTTGACATAGGACAAGAAAACTAAGCTTCTGCAATTTCTTTACGAATTCGACTCAAGGAAGTGTCTGTTATTCCCAAATATGTGGCAATGTGCTTC
Source organism: Flavobacteriia bacterium (assembly GCA_947453545.1). Lineage (GTDB taxonomy): Bacteria > Bacteroidota > Bacteroidia > Flavobacteriales_D > Crocinitomicaceae > CANHVK01. The sequence goes on along the minus strand of CANGHE010000139.1, from coordinate 3,987 downwards.
AGAGAAATATTTTGAATAATGTGCGGTTTTTCTTGGAGTAAACGCAAGTAACGTTCTTTTGCTTGATCAGCAATCATGGAAATTCGTTGATTTTTCAAGGTAAAATAACTTCCTACCAAGGTAGTTCTGCCTTGTTCCCTAAAACTTTGAATGGTATGAAACAGGAATTGAAAAGTATCAAAGTCCAGTTGCCAACACACACAATCGCTCAGTGCTTGTATATTTTCTCTGGTTGGATTTCTCAGAAAGAACGAACTCCAATCGATAACGATGTCGTAAGCAGCATAAAAGTTGGTTGTGATGTCATTTCCTTCCGTATCTATTACATAAGAGCGTACAAAACCAGATTCGATGAACCAATAGTCATTTTCTGTGTTTCCCTCTGTGAGTAGGTAGTCATTTTTAGCAAATTTTACCTGTTTGAATTTCGGGAGGATTGTTTCTAATTCTTCAGTTGAAAAATTTTTTGACGGAAAGATGTTGTTTAAAAAATGGTGAGTTGACATATATAAGATTTGTATTGATATTTTAATTATTGAATTATTTTAAGTCATTAATCACCCCTCACACATCTCCTTCAACTTCACCAATGCTTTTGGATACATCTCGTTCATATAACTTTCGAAATCGTCTGAAGCATCTAATTCTACTAATAGTGTCGTCGCGCCATTGTTTTCTTCAAAGGTGTAGTTTTCCATGCCATTTGCCCATTTTTCGACATCTGGACCCGTTGTAATTTCTTGATTACCTTTTAATAGTCCGTAATGCTGAATAGAGACAAATTGATGAGGTATATTTTCGGCTATGCGCGAAACCATTCCACCTTTTTCTCCGTTTTCATCAATGCCCAGAAAGTGAATTTTTGAACCTTTTTCCCACGAACCTTCATAGGAAGAAGTAGGGTTGAAGGGAGCAGTCCAAGCTTCGTACGTTGCTTTGTTTGTGATTCCAAGCATGATGTCGAACACTTTGCTTGCTGGCGCTTGAATCGTGGTGTTATAGTGTAATTTTTTCATTGTTTTCGTTTGTTAAGGGTTTATCTTTCATTACCATAAATCCAATTTCTGTTGGATGGTCTTGTATCGTATAGGTATCGTCGTAATTACGAAGTTTCCAAAGCACCAAGATATCGCCACCAGCTGCTCCCGTGAAAAAGATGCCGAAGCAAATTAACCAAGTATTTCCTGTTATGATTCCCAAAATCGCGGGTAAAATCCCTAAGATAATTCCGGGTAATGCCCCACCGATGCTGTATTGACTGACCTTCAAAGGTTCTTTACAATGAGCATAAGGAGTTAAATAACTCCATTTCACCCCAAACTTGATTGATTTAATTCCGTGTTTTGTATACTGAGCCCAAGCGAAACCATGTATAGCTTCGTGGACAACAACTCCCAGGAGCATTGTTAGAATTAATTGACCTTTTTGACCAATAAAATGGAGCGCTCCGACTTTGAAAAAATCCCATCCCCATAGTGCAATAAAAGGTAATCCAAACAGTACAAAAATGGGTAAGAAAATAAGTATGGCAAAGATGTTAGCACTTCCGGCAGACATCGTTACGTTTGTTACTTCTTGGTTTTCTTCGTTTTTTTGTTCCATGTATTGCTAGTGTTTTTTTGAGGTATTAGCACCCAATCACTAAAAATAGTGACATTATTTTAATCATGGATATGTCACTAACGCTTTTTTGCTTGATTTTCAAATGGCTACAATAACCTTGTTCAATCAAACTGAAAAAAGAAAAATGCAACCGCCGCCCAAGTTGGATCGATGTTTTTAGCGTATCCAATGGTATTATGACTTGCGTTTTGAACCGTGCCATCTGTTTTAATAAAGCCTAGGGTATTGTGACTCGTATTTTGAACCGTTCCGTCGTTTTTTACAAATCCTACCGTATTATGACTACTATTTTGTATGGTGCCATCGCTTTTTATAAATCCAATCGTATTGTGACTTTTGTTCTGTATTGTCCCATCTTTTTTGATAAACCCAATGGTGTTATGGCTACTATTTTGAACGGTTCCATCTGCTTTGATAAAGCCTGTCGTGTTGTGGTTTAAGGATTGAATGGTTTGTGCGTTGAGGGAACTTATAGCAATCAAGCAGGTAAGGATAAGGAAGATTTTTTTCATGAGTTAGAATTGTTAACTATTTCATCGAAGAATAGTTGTATGTAACACTTCGTGAATGAATGTTTAAAATTACAAAATAGTTTGTTAGTATATTCTAAATTTAGAATCCTATTGAATAGCGTTCTATCAGTCTACTTCTGCCATTTTTTTTAATGCTTCGTTCATTTGATTGAAACCATTCACCGTATTTACATCTAACATTTTCTTAAAAAGAGGTACTAGGACACCTTTGAATTTCTCACGTTGGATAAAGGTGGTCGATCCATTCTTATTGTCGATTAACTCAAAAATATGTTCACCATCAAACAATCCCGGAATAATCAAATGTCCGATCCAGCGAAATTCTTTATGTAGGTCGTAAACCAATATGTTCGGTTTAAAGGTCATTCCTTTTGCTTGAGGTGGTTCAATTCGTGCACAAATTTTACGACCAACTTTTACTTCTCCTGTGATGGATTTAATAAATGGATTCCATTCCGGATAGGATGCGAAGTTGGTCAATATAGACCATACTTTTTCTGGGGACGCTTGAATTAAAATTTCTGAAGTGATTTCTTTGCTCATGAGGTAGTTATTGGTTGTTTATATTACCCCACAAAGTTCACACAGAAGTTGAAATTTCATCTTGACAAATATCAAGAAATTATAAAAGTTGCTTTTTGCGAATGCGACTAATTGTTTCTGGTGTCATTCCCAACATCGAAGCGATGTAATGTAATGGAACCTGCTGAAAAAGTGCTTTGTTGTTTTCGAAGAATAATTGGTAGCGCTCTTCAGCCGACATCGATAAATGACTAAAAATGCGGTCTTCCAGCATGACAAAACAACGCGCTATAAATAATTTCTCTAGTTCGTGCCATGAAGGAACGAGTTCTCCTATTTTTTGATAATCTGCTTTGGATATGGTATAAAGCTGTGTATCTATCAAGGCTTGAATTGTCCAGCGAGCAGGTACTCCAAACACGAAACTGGCTAAATCGGTAGAAAAGTTTCCCTTTGTGGAAATCCATTGGGTCACTTCTTTTTCGGGCGTTGATACAAATATTCGTAACAATCCAGTTTGAACAAAACTCAACTGCTCGCAACGATTTCCTGTGTGGAGTAGAAACATTCCTTTAGTCACTTTTTCAACCTTGAATAAGGATACAATTGTTTGCAAGTCATCGTTGTTAACGACACCAAAATAGGATGTGATGTAATGTTCTAGTTCAGTCATGGATTCTATAGTAGAATTAAATTGCCCTCATGGTATTTCCCTTCGTATTGTGCGTAAATTCTGCAAGTCCAAGTGCTTCCAATAAAGGTGGAATATACATACCAAAACGACCACGCAACCCTTTTTTTAAGCCATACCAACCACCTACAGGATTGTTTTCGGACCTTCCCCAAGCTTCCACGGTACCTTCTTTGGCTGGTTTTTGTTCGTCAGTACTACCCAATTCCATCCAATCTCCATGCGCCTTCAGCATTGTGTGAAGGTCGTTTATGCAGTCGATATTGTAATGTAGTACTGTATTTCCAACTGTGCAAACGATGATCTCCTTACCATCTTTTACATCGACGTGCATCGTATACTCGCTGGAAAGGGGAGGTGTTTTTAATACCAATGGTTGTTCTTTGGTTCCAAAATTATAGGACATATTTATTTGTTTTATTAGACAATGAATTATAAATCAACTTTATAAAGGAACAAATTTATCAAATGATTTGTGATATAAGCAACATTAAACTTGAATTAAATGTTATTGAAATTTCTGTTGCACTAGCGCTTAAATTGTGTAATGATGTAGGTTAAAGTTCAGCTTGATTAAATTTCGCGAGTGAATAGATGCGGTAGTTTTCATTTTTCACT
>CANGHE010000138.1 GCA_947453545.1 Flavobacteriia bacterium | reverse complement strand
TGCGACAATCATGGCTTTATTGGCATCAACAGAGATTCCTCACCCAGCAATCGAAGCATTATTTACGATCGATGAAGAAACCGGGATGACAGGAGCGATCCATGTAGATCCTAAAAATATTTCTGGTACCATTTTATTAAACTTGGATACTGAAGATGATGATGAATTGTCTATCGGATGTGCGGGTGGAATTGACACAAACTCTACTTATACTTATAAAACGGAACAAGTAGCTTCAGGAAATGCGGCGATTGAACTTACAATCAAAGGACTACTTGGTGGACATAGTGGGATGGATATCCACAGAGGAAGAGGAAATGCAAATAAATTAATGACACGTATATTACGTCATTTATTGGATCATTTCCCAATTCAATTAGCTCATTTTGATGGGGGGAGTTTGCGTAATGCTATTCCAAGAGAGGCAAAAGCAGTCATCGTTTTTTCAAATGAAAATAAGGCTCAAATCGAAGCATTAATTAACTCTTTTAGTGATGAGTTAAAAGTTGAGTTTAAAACAGTTGAACCAGCATTGGTTATTGCAAACACAGCTGTTGAGAATCCAGCTATTGTTGCGACTTATGAAGAAACAGTGAAAATGGTAAACGTTTTATATGCTGTTGTAAATGGTGTGTATCGTATGAGTCCAGATATCGAAGGATTGGTTGAGGCTTCTTCCAGTTTAGCACGCGTTATTATTGCAGATGGTTCTTTTACAACTCAATCCTTACAGCGTAGTAGTGTGGAGAGTTCAAAGAAAGATGTAGCAAATATGGTGAAATCTGCTTTTGAGTTAATTGGATGTGATGTTGTTCAAAATGGAGATTATCCAGGATGGTCACCAAATGCAACTTCACCGATTTTAACAATAATGAAAGATTTGTATATCAAACGTTATAACGAAGAACCAAAAATCAAAGCATGTCACGCAGGGTTGGAATGTGGGATTTTAGGAAAACATTTCCCTGATATGGATATGATTTCTTTTGGTCCTAATATTCGTGCTGCACATTCACCAGATGAAAAAGTGCAAATTTCTTCTGTACAAAAGTATTGGGGATATTTATTAGAAACATTAGAGCAAATTCCAACGAAATAAATTAAATTTTGAAGTAATTTTAAGCACCTATTCAAAAGATAGGTGCTTTTTTAATTTTAGGATGCAAATCAAATCAGAACATAAAACTTCAAGTTGGTCCGGAGGTAAAACAACAGAATTGTTTATTTACCCTCAAAATGCAATTTATTCCGAACGTGATTTTGACTTTCGAATAAGTACAGCAACGGTTGAAGTAGAAGAAAGTGAATTTACCTTGTTGCCTAGTTACCAACGAATTTTATCTGTTTTAGAAGGTGAGGTTACTTTGTTTGTTAATAAACAACAGGAAGTAAAATTGAAATTAGGAGAACAGTTTTCCTTTTCTGGTGCAGATAATATTACAAGTAAAGGAAAAATACGTGATTTCAATGTTATTTTTTCACCAGCATGGGAAGCGATCTTGCGTTGCGAGACTATATCACATATTATACATCTACAGAAAGCAGTGAATCGTTTTGGATTGCTGTACATTGTCTCAGGTAATGCAAAGATAAGAGTAGGTGAAGTAACAGCAGGGGATGTTATCATATTGGATCAAGAATTGGCACAGGATTTGGTTATTGAGCCGATAGATGAGGTGTATTATAATTATGTAGAAATACATAAAAGTTTGTAAATGTTTAACTAATTTTTCATTTATGCGTTTAATTTTATTCGTTTTAGGGGTTGTTCTACTTGCTACTTCTTGTGCTACAAGAGGAAAGTATGAATCTGCAGATGTGGAGCTAGATCCTTCTTACCGTCAACCAGGTACAATTCGTTTTTCGGTTGATTTAGTTAAACCAAGTGGTAGAAGAAAGCATCTTCGACCTAACCGAGATGTCATTAAGTGGTCAAGATTGAGTTTTTCAGGTGATAATGTATTGAGTTCAAATCAAGGGTATTTGCACTACAAGATGGATCGATTCACCAAGGAAAATCATACCTTGAAAGTGAAGTTGTATTCAGAAAAATATGGATTTCAAAAAGATTTTTCGCTCACAGTTCCTTATGTAAAAAGTATTGCTGTTAAAACGACTTCAATTGAATTGAATAAAAATAATCCAATTGACTACGATTTGATTTTAAATGATGATTCAAGAATTCCTCAAAATACCAATCATTTTTCTAATGACCTGCTATTGAATAAATCAGATTCGCTGATTCAAATAGTTGATGGAGATGTTATTATAACAAGTGATGTGCCTTTATTAGGAATAAAACCTCACGTGTTACTGTTACATAAAATAACGAAAGATACATTGTGGAATGCCAATTTGAATATTGATTATCCATCAGAAAAATCCTATAACTATTCTGGGAATTCAGGTGAAGCAGGAAGACAAGGGTATGATGGTAGAAATGCTTCTGAATCAGGATCAAATGGAGGGAATGGTGCAAATGGCAATAATGCTGCTGATGTTAATTTGTACTTGCAATATTACCAAAAGGCAGGGCAAGAATTTATCGTTTTAACCGTTGAAAATAATGGTAGAAGAGAAACGAGTTTTATCCCTAAATCGACTGGAAGAATCTTAGTTTATGCTCAAGGTGGAAATGGAGGGAATGGCGGAAGAGGCGGTAACGGAAAAGACGCTGCATATCCTGTTACAACTACTACGAATGGAAAAACGACTACTACAAAACCATCCTTATACGGAGGTGATTCAGGGCATGGAGGTGATGCTGGACACGGAGGGAGAGGTGGAAATATTTCTATTTATATGGATGAAAAATTAGTTGACTTTAGAAACAGTATTTCTATTGAAAATCGTGGAGGACAAGCAGGGATGGGAGGACAATCAGGTTCTACTGGTCGTGGAATGAATGCAAAAGGAAGTTTAGGTGGTATCTTTAACAATACCAATGGGAAGAATGGAATGAATGGTAGAAATGGTATTTCAGGTACAGACGGAAAAGTAGATGGTCCGGTTCTATTAACAGGAGAGGAATTAGTGAGAAGATTTTCATTTTTGAAAAAATTAAAATAAGCGATGACAAAACAAGCAGAATTGATTAAAGCATTTGACACCTTAGGGAAAGTAATGTTTGCAATTGGAGATAGTAAACCGTGGGGAGGATACGAACTTGGAGTTACAGAAGAAGAATATCAATTGTTGGTTTCTAATGTAAAAAGACAATTTCAGTGGAATGGATGGTTTACAGAGGCTGCTGTTTTACATGTTTTTAAGTCTTGGGGGGAACAACTAACTAAGGATCAATTGACAACTTTTACTTCTCAATATCAATGGGCTGAATCACCTAAACGTGTAGGAGTGATTATGGCTGGTAATATTCCTTTGGTTGGATTTCATGATTTTCTATGTGTTTTATTATCCGGTAATAAGATTACAGCGAAATTAAGTTCTGATGATAAGACTTTGTTGCCATCCTTGGTGCAAATGTTGATCAAATTTTACCCACCAATAGAGGAGTATATTACGATAGCACTAGCAAAATTAGGAGAGGTTGATGCAATTATTGCGACAGGAAGTGGAAATACAATGCGTTATTTTGAAAGTTATTTTGGACACTTGCCACATTTATTTCGTAAAAACCGAACTTCCGTTGCTGTATTGACAGGGAATGAAAGTAAAGAAGAATTAATTGCTTTAGGAAGTGATATTTTTACCCATTATGGACTTGGATGTCGTAATGTGTCTCAATTGTTATTACCACAGGATTTTGATTTGAATCGTTTTTTTGAGTCTGTAATCAGTTATGGAGATATTGTGAATCATCATAAATATGCCAATAACTACGACTATAACAAGGCAATTTATTTGATGAATTTAGAGCAGATTTTAGATAATGGCTTTGTTTTATTGAAAGAATCAAATGAGTTGTTTTCACCTTTAGCGATGCTGTTTTACCATCGTTATCAAGATATTTCAGAAGTGAACGATTATCTTGATAGCAGAAAAGATGATATTCAAGCTGTTGTTGGTCAGAACTATCTTCCATTTGGTACAGCACAATGTCCACAGTTAGCAGATTATGCAGATGGTGTGGATACGATGCGTTGGTTGGAGGGAATTTGATTTTATAGAAAAACAATTGTCTATCGTAAATAGTCTTTTTGAAAGTCCTTATTTTCTTTGATAATGCTTAAATTCGCATAGCAAATTGAATTAAATAAGGCATGAAAGTATCATACAATTGGTTGAAAGATTATATCAATATTGATTTAACACCAACAGAAATCAGTGAAATCCTTACAGAGACAGGGTTAGAGGTAGATGGAATCGAAAAGATAGAGGGGATTAAAGGTGGATTGGAAGGTGTTTTTGTAGGTGAAGTACTTTCATGTGAGAAACATCCAGATGCAGATAAATTAAAAGTAACCACAGTTAGCGTTGGTGGTGAGCCCTTGCAAATTGTGTGTGGTGCTCCGAATGTGGCAGCGGGTCAAAAAGTAATATGTGCAACTGTTGGGTCTGTTTTATATCCAACTCCAGAAGAAGCATTCAAAATCAAAGCATCTAAAATCAGAGGTGTAGAATCTTTAGGGATGCTATGTGCAGAAGATGAGTTAGGTCTTGGTAAGTCTCACGATGGAATCTTGGTTTTACCAGCAGATACTAAGGTTGGAACTCCAGCGGCAGTATATTTTGAATTAGAAGAAGATTACCAAATTGAAATCGGATTAACTCCGAATCGTGCTGATGCAATGGGACACATTGGTGTTGCCCGTGATTTAGTAGCGTATTTGAATGTACATAGAAACGCAGATTTAACACTAAAATTTCCAGAGGTAAGTACAATACAATCTTTGTCAACCACTGCTTCTGTTGCTGTTAAAGTGGATGAAAAAGAATTATGTCCTAAATATCTTGGAGTTAGTCTTACTAAAATTCAAGTGCAACCTTCACCTGCTTGGTTACAGAAAAGATTACGTGCGGTTGGTTTGAGTCCAATTAACAATATAGTTGATTGTACAAATTATGTAATGAGAGAGTTAGGGACGCCATTACATGCCTTTGATGCGGCTAAATTGAACGGAAATATTGTTGTTAAAAAAGCAGCAGCAGAAGATAAGTTTGTTACACTTGATGGAGTTGAGCGTGCTTTAAATGAAGATGATTTAATGATTTGCAATGCAACAGATTATTTAGCTATTGCAGGTGTGTTCGGAGGATTAGAATCAGGAATTTCAGAAACGACATCTGATATTTTTATCGAATCAGCTTATTTTAATCCTGTTTCGGTGAGAAAAACGGCGAAAAGACATGGGTTAAACACAGATGCTAGTTTCCGTTACGAGCGTGGAGTTGATCCACATTTAACACAGTATGCGTTGCAACGTGTGGTTTCGTTGATTCTTGAAGTTTGTGGTGGTGAAGTTGCGTCTCAAACTGTTGAAGCAATCGCTCAAGAAATTGAAAATGTTCGTATTGATTTTAGTTTAAATCGTTGTAATGCGTTGATAGGTAAAGAAATACCTTCTGAGACTATTGAAACAATCTTGTCGAATTTAGATATTAAGGTTATTGCTAAAAATGATTCTGTTTGGAATATTGAATTGCCAGCATACCGAGTAGATGTGTTGCGTGAAGTAGATGTAATCGAAGAGGTGTTACGTATTTATGGTTTTAACAATATTCCTTTACCTGAAAAATTAAATACAACGATTACATTACGTACCAAGCCAGATTTGGAAAAAATACAGGCATCATTGTCTGAATTTTTAGTAGGTTTAGGTTGTAATGAGATGATGAATAATTCATTAACATCATCAATGTATATCAAAAAGTTCGGTAATGAAACTTATTCTGAAGCGAAGAATGTGGCAATGCTGAATCCTTTGAGTCAAGAGTTAGATGTTATGCGACAAACATTGTTATTTAGTGTTTTAGAGGTTGTTTCTCATAATCAGAACAGACAAAATGCAGATGTACGTTTGTTTGAGTTTGGTAAAACATACCAAAAGGTAGAGGATAAATACCAAGAAAACAAACGCTTATTGATTGCGTTGTCAGGTAGAAAAGAAGCGGAACAGTGGAACAATACAGGTAATAAAGTTTCTTTCTATTCAATTAAAGGTTTAGTTGCTGGAATTATTCAGCGTTTAGGATTGGATAGTTTTTTACAAGAAGATACATTGGAAAACAGCCTATTGTCAGATGGTGTTTCTTTATTTGTGTTGAAGAAAAAAGTAGGAGAGATTGGTTGGGTTTCAGATAGTGTACGTAAACATTTTGGTATCAAACAAGCTGTGTATGTTGCTGATTTAGATTGGGATGCTTTGGTTGATCAGTTGAAATTGGTGAAAGTACTATATAAAGAATTACCTAAAACGTTTGAAGTTCGTCGTGATTTTTCATTCTTATTGAACGAAAATGTTCGTTTCAAAGATATAGAGAAGATTTCATTAGGAGTAGATCGTAAAATATTGAAAAAAGTGAGTCTTTTTGATGTATATGAAGGGAAGAATTTAGCGGAAGGAAAAAAATCGTATGCGGTTTCGTACCATTTCCAAGATGCTGAGAAAACATTAAAAGACGAGCAAGTGGATGGGGTGATGGAGAAAATTCGTAAAGAATTAGAAGCGAAATTAGAAGCCCAATTGAGGTAATTATAGGTTATAAATTATGATTTATAAATTGAATTAATAAACAATAAATTATCTTTGTGGTAATGGAAAAACAAGTCATTTTAAATGAAAAGCAGTTTGAGTTAACCTTAAATAGACTTTGTTATCAGTTAATTGAGAATCATAATCAATTCGAAGACACCGTTTTGATTGGTTTACAACCGAGAGGTGTGAATGTTTTGAATCGTTTGAGAATCAGGTTAGAGCAAATTTTGGGAAAGCCAGTTGTTTGCGGAGCATTAGATATTACCTTTTACCGTGATGATTTTAGAAGAAGAGAACGTCCAATCATTCCAAGTGCTACAAATATTGATTTTATTGTTGAAAATAAACGCGTTGTCTTGATTGATGATGTGTTATATACTGGACGTACTATTCGTTCAGGAATTGATGCAATGATGGCTTACGGACGACCAGCCAGTGTTGAGTTGTTGACCTTAGTTGATCGTCGATTTAAAAGACAATTGCCAATTCAGGCTGATTATGTTGGTAAAACCATTGATACGCTTGCTACTGAGCGTGTGAATGTTGAATGGAAAGAGGTAGAAGGAGAAGATAAAGTAGTACT
>CANGHE010000137.1 GCA_947453545.1 Flavobacteriia bacterium | reverse complement strand
TCAGAATAAATTTATTTCCTGAATTTACCAAAATCGATTTTGGATACATCACCACAGATAAATATGATAATGGGGGTTGGATTAAAATTTCACCCAATACATTTATTGAGAATGTTCAAACTAAAATCAGATACACATTGACAAATGCTAAAGGGATAACTATTGCACCTGCAAAACTCAATTTTGAATCAACTAAAGATTGGCGCTATTTTTCACTTTTCTTCCCGCCAATCCCTCAAAAAGACTGCTCACTTAATATCATTGAAAAAGAAAACGGAACTAAAAATGATTTTAATTATTATGATGTTTCTCTGAAAATTATAGAAGGAGTGGAGGTGATGTGATTATTTTTAATTTTTTTTTTCATTGTAGGGTTACCTTTTTACTTTTTGGATATTAACTAGTATAAAAACAAATTAATATTCACAATTTAAAAATTACTTATTATGAAAAAATTATTTTCAATCGCTTTATTTGCTCTATGTTTTAGTGTAAATGCTCAATCCAACTACAATGTCTACGGAACTACTAATGGGTTTCAAAATCTTACTCCTTCTCAAGTTGTAACTCCAGCTAATAATGGAGGATATTCGGTTTATGGTACAACAAATGGGTTCCAAAATCTAACTCCTTCCCAAGTTGTTAGTCCAACTAATAATGGAGGTTATAATGTTTATGGAAATACTAATGGGTTTCAAAATCTTACCCCTTCTCAAGTTGTAACTCCAACTAATAATGGAGGTTATAATGTTTATGGAACTACGAACGGATTTCAAAATCTTACTCCATCACAAATTATTTCTCCAAGTCGTTACTAATTAAAAAAATAAAAAAATTAAGGGTTACCTTTTTACAATTTCACTATTAACAATTATAAAACAATTAATCGTTAACAATTTAAAATTTATTATCATGAAAAAATTATTCTTCTTTATCGCGTTTTTATTTGCAGCAGCTAATTCTTTTGCTCAAACTTCAACCTATGTTTCGGGTTATACCAACAGTAATGGTACTTATGTTGAACCTTACTTTAGAACCACTCCAAATACTACTCGTAATGACAATTACAGCACGGTTGGAAATCTTAATCCTTACACTGGGTCTTATGGCACTAAACCAGCGGATAATTACTATGTAGCACCTTCAAATTATAGTGTGCCGACCTATTATTCAACGCCATCTTATTCAACGCCAACAACAGTATATACTGGTCCAAGAGGTGGTCAATATTACTACAATAGTAATGGAAATAAAAGTTATATCAGTAGATAGTTAAATCTAAAATTAGTCAATCTCTTTAGTGATAAAGAGATTGATTTGTTCTAACATTTAATGTGACAAAAAAATCTTAAATTGCTGCCTTTAAGATTTTATATACAAATATAGAGGTTACCATGGCAGACAAAAACAATTTTTCAAATCTTACTGACCAGGAGTTGTTAGTTAAAATAAAAGAGAATTCCGATTATTTAGGTATCGTTTACAAACGATGTAAAGCTAATTGTTTGGGGTTTATGAGGAAAATGACTAGTGGAAAGATTAGTGATTATGAACTGGAAGATGTTTTTCAAGATGCCAATATCATTCTTTATGAAAAAATAGTAAAAGGTGATTTTGTTCTTACTGCCACTTTCCAAACCTATTTGAATTCTGTTTGTCGATTTCAATTGTTGAATACTCTTGAAAAAAGTAAATTGACCACTGACTATCAAGATAATTCCGATGATGACGATGATGAAAATCCTAATGGTTATCATTCTTCTATAACAGATAGTTTGGATGCTGTAGATCACTCCAATGAACCGCAATTTTTGGCAATAGAAACTGCTTTAGAAAAGATGAAAGCTGCTGGAGGCCATTGCTATGAATTGCTTACTTTGTTTTGGTACCACAAAAAATCAATGAATGAATTGACTACTGAATTTGGTTATAACAATTCAGATACTACTAAAAATCAAAAGGCAAAATGCCAAAAACGATTGGAAAAAATTGCTTATAACGAATTGAATCAATAAAAATGAAATTAGCTATCGACATAGTACAAGGTTTGTTGTTGCCAAAATTGGAAAAAGATACCAGTTTTGATGCCAACCAAACGAATATAGCTTTTTGGGAAACCTTTACAAATGCCTTTCTTGATTTTGAAAAGGATGCTAAACCAGTATATGCTGCTATTTATAGTTTGGGATTGAAAGATGCCGAGAAAATCATTTCTAAAATAGATACTGTTTACATTTCTTTTATAAAAGAGTTGGCAGAAAATCATGTTTTAGGAATTACTTCTGAAGCTATTGATTATTTGATTACATCAAAAAACAGCACTTTTGAAAAAGAGGTTAACTTCTTTACTGATTTACAAAATGCCATTAAGAAAGTAGAGCGCAAACGCATTAAAACGGAACTTCCTAAAACTTTTGATAAACTAAGCTTTGAAATCTCTGATGATGCTATAGCCTTAGCTATTACCAAAAAAGAACGTGAAGCTCTCAAAGAAAAAATGAATGCTTGGGATAATGAATTAGTTACCCCGGAAGAATCTCCAGTTTATTCTATTTCTGCTAAAAAAGAGACTAAAGTTATCTCTTTATCTTGGATAAAATATGCTGCTGCAGCATGTATTGTTTTGACAGCTGGAATTATGTATTTTAAATTTAATACTGACACCAATTTAGTTCAACCTGGTGATACTAATGTGGTAACTGCTCCGGTTAAAAAAGAAACTATAACTCCTGAAATTCCTTCGGAAGCTTTGGCTGAGGTAACTATCGTTACCAAAAAGGTATCAGTTATTGAAAGTGGTTTGGGATTTACTTCTAAAAAGAATAACATTAAGATTGTAGAAAACAATCAAAAGGCTAGAATGGTATCGATAGTTACTGCAATTGAAAAGTATCGAAAATTGCTAGAAAAAGAATTTACTGTAAATAAATTAGGATATGGTTCAAATGCTAAACAATTAGAATTCAATAAAGACAGATTACAAAATGAATTAGCTTTATTGAAAGCAAGAGAAAATCACTACATTTTTGATGGCAAAGCATTGGTATTGTATGTTTCGAATTTTCCTAATGATAATGTAATTGTGCTTTATGAAGATAAATATTACTTGAAGCGCGATGCTGATTACTTTAAGTTGACTGTTGCCGAGCAACCTCAACTTTATAAAAAAGAAAGCAATACAGAAGTAGTAAGCGCATTGGATAAAATTATTTTTGATTATGGAAATTAAGACTAAAACATTTTTTAAAAAAGGACTTACCCTGATTTTCAGTGTGATGTCCTTTTTTATGTTTGGACAAAACAAAGAAGAACCACAAATTAGAAATGTTTTCAACCAACTCGTTTTAGCTTATGGAAGTTCTAAAACAGCTCCAGAACTTGTGGTAACGAAACAGAAACAAGACAGACCAGCTTTTTACAAATTTGACAAGAAACCCATTGTAACTATTGATACTTATTTATTTACTATTTGTAGAAGTTTTGGAAATGATAGTTTAAATGCTTTATCGGTAGTAGTTAGTCATGAATTGGCACATTATTATAACGAACATAGTTTTTGTACTGATTTTGCTTTTGCAATACGCAATAAAAATGAAGCCTTTTCTAAAAAGGTGAAGTTGATTGATAAGAACCAGAAAATTATATATGAAACACAAGCCGATGATAAAGGCTTGTTTTATGCTGCTATTGCTGGTTATGAACCATTTGAAGTACAGCCCAAATTATTAGATGCCATTTATACCCAATATCAATTAAAAGATGCCGATGGTTACCCAACAAAAGTGCAAAGAAAAGAAATTGCAAAAAATGCCTTATTAAAAGCCAAAAGGTTATATGAAACCTTTACACTTGGATTAAAATATATTCAGGAGAAAAATTATGATAAAGCTATAGAAGCTTTTAATACAGTCAATAACGATTTTCCTTCAAGAGAGAACTATAATAATTTAGGTGTTGCCAAAACCCGAAAAGCACTTGATTTAAAAGAAACTAGCATAATAGAAAAAGAAAACCCTAAAAGGTTTTTATATCCTATAGAAATAGAAAACAAAAGCCGATTGAATAAAGAAATAACAAGGTCTTTAGATGATAATAGTGAAGTAATTGAACAACTATTGAAAGCCGCCCAAAAAGATTTTCAAGAAGCAATTCGTTTAGATTCAAATTTTACTAAAGGGTATATTAATTTGGCTTGTGTATTGGATTTGTTGGGTAACTATCCAAAATCTATAGGAACTATTCTAGAATTATCTAAAGAAAAGCAAAATACTCTTGAAGCGAAACGAATTTTAGCGATTGCCTATTTTCATGATAAGCAAGAAAATAAAGCCAATGCTATTTGGAATGAGTAAAAATGTAATTATGAAAAAAAGTGTTTTATTATTTCTTGTTTTTTTACCTTGTTTCTTGTTTTCACAACAATGGCATGCTTATTCGGATTCTGTAATTGTTAATTATAAAAAAAATAATATCGAAAAAGCTCAATATTTCATTGAATTGGCTGATGAAGAAATAAATAAATCTAAATTAATTAAAGATACTATATATGCAGATTATTTATATCGAAAAGAAATAACTAATATGGAATACAGAAAATTTGATTCATCTCTTTTAGATGAATCTTTATCAATTTGGAATAGCAGTAAGGTTAAAAATTTTAATAAAATAATGAAAATTCATTATTTTTTAGCAGAAGGGTATAGAACAATTTCAAAAGATTATTTAAAGGCATACAATAATTATGAAAATTGTTATGAAACTAACAAAAAAAATAATTTGTTATGGAATAAAAATTTTTCAAATTCTACATATTACTTATCATATATAAATTATAATGTAATAAAAGATTTTAATAAGGCTAAAGAATACGCATTAGAATTCATTCAGTATAATAGAGATATAGGAATTTTAAATTATGATTTTAATTATGCATATGCTTACAAATTGATGAATGATATTAATGGCTATAAAAATGTATTGATAGAGTTTAATAAAAATTATATAAAAAATAATTTAGATAATTTACAACTTCTTTTCAATATTAATTATGAATTGTTAACATTATATTTTGAATTAAAAGATGTAAATGAAATTATTATCTATGGTGAAAAAACACTTAATCTATTTGCTTTAGCAAAGATGGAAAATGAAAATTATTTGAAATTTATTTATCCAAAACTAATATTTGCCTACTCGCAAATACATGATAATATTAATCAAGATAAATATTGGAAATTAAATGAAAAATATTCTAAAAATGAAACTAGTATTCCAATTCAGTTATATAGATTATATAGTGATGAAAATTATTCTGAGTTTAATTCAAAATTAGACTTATACGAACCAATATTGAAAGAAAAAAAAGATTACACCTCATTATTTTATGTGTATGTAAATGTTTTTGATTTATATAAAAAAAATATTATTTTTTCAAAAGAAGATATTATAAAAAGAATATCCTTTGTGAAATCTAATTGGGATTCTATTTCAAAAGAAAATCAAATTAATTTTGATTTAATAGTTTCTGATTTTTATATGTTTAATAAAAATTATTTAGAGTCAATTAAAATCTGTAATGAATATTTAAACATTGATAATTTGACTAGAAAATTGACATTCTACAGAATTAAAACAAGTTGTGAAGAAAAGATTGGGAAATCTGATGTTGCTAAAAAATCATCAGTTGAAATTTATAATATAGCTTCTAAAGCATATGGGGAAAATGATACACGATTATTACCAATTATTATTGATATCTTAAATTTTGATAATAAAGGTGTAGATAAAATTGATTTTCAAATTATTTCAAAAGCACCAATGATTTTGTATAGTAATAATATCGAAAGTACAGAAATTGCTGCTTCAACTTGGATAGCACTTGGAAAGTATATGATGGAAATATATAATGAAAAAGATGCTAAAATTTACTTTAATAAATCCTTAAAAATATATGAAGATTCTAAACACATAACTAATCAATCGGAATATTTTATTTGTTTAAAGGGATTATGTCAATTAAAGTTGAAAGAGTATGATTTAAAAGGGGCTAAAGTATATTTGGATAAAATGAAATTATTTATTGATAATACTTTAAAAATTGATGAAACATTAATAGGAGATTACTATGATGAATTGGCAAATTATTATTTTAATGATGAAAAATTCCTTGATTCAAAAATTAATTTTGAAAAGAGTTTTAGTTTTCCAATTTATAAGGAAAATAAAAAGAATAATTTTAAATACATACTTTGCTTATATATTTTAGAAAAAAATATTCCTGAGACAATTAATTTAATTAAACAATTACATGAAGATGGTAAAAATATATTTTTTGTTTCAGAATTAAATTACTTATTGCAGTATAATTCTAAAGACAATAAATTGGCTCAAAAACAACTCTTAAATATCATAGATGATGAAATTGAACAAAACAAACAGTATTTCCATTTTTTGAGTGATTATGAAAGAGATTGTTTGTATAGAAATTTTTCTAATCGTTTGGAGTATTTAAATGGGTATTTGTTGAATGATGACATTGATTTTTTAAATAAATATATTGACATTAGATTTTACAGTAAATCTTTATTATTTTCAAATTCATTTAAATTAAGTGGAGAATTAGAAAAAAACAAAGAATTGTATACTGAATTAAAAAATAATAATATTTTAATTAATAAATCATTGGAGTCAAATGTTTTGGAAAATAAATCAATTGAGGATTTGAAAAATAAAAATAGGGAAATAGAAAAGTTTTTATCATCTAATTCTAAAACAATTTCTATTCCAAGATTAAATGATTTGAATAATAAACTCAAACAAAGTGATGCATATATTGAGATTATAAGAATAAATAAGCAATCTAAACATATACTTAATGAAGGATTAGAAGATATTTTCTTTAATAAATTTACAGATTCAATATCATATGGAGCTATAATAATTAAAAAAAATACAGCTCCTAAATTTATTTTAATAGATGATCGTAATCAATTAGAAAAACAATATGCTTCTAGTTTTAAATCTAAAATTCAAGCTAAACAAGACGATTTGGAAAGTTACTATTTGCTTTTTGAAAAAATTGATAATGAGTTGAAGGATGTTAAAAAAATCTATTTTGTACCTGATGGAATTTATAATTCGATCAATATTGAGTCCATCTATAATCCTAACAGAAAGGAATATTTAATAGATTATTTAAAAATTCAACTAATCCAAAATGTTAGAGCCATTACTGATGAGAAGAAGGAATTCAAAATTGGGGTTAATACTAAAGCAAGTCTTTTTGGAAACCC
>CANGHE010000136.1 GCA_947453545.1 Flavobacteriia bacterium | reverse complement strand
TTGTTAGCTGACAAAAATGCTTTCGTTATTAGAGAAAAGGAATTGTTAGATAACAAGTTAAAAAGAAAAGAGATCGCTGATACAACTTATGAAAGATTGTTGAACGGTTTTAAGGCTCATAAACAAGCATTGAAAGTGCTAATTAAAACAGATGAGAAAGCTACTTGTGAAAACTTTATCGATTTGGTTGATGAGGTTAAGATTGCTCAGATTGGTGTAGTTGCTCCATTGGATTTAATGAAGAGTGAGTCAGATTTATTAAAAGCTAAACAATAGTATTATGACAGTAGTAATAATCGTTGCCCTCATAGTAGCTGGTATTTCATTATACGACTACTTTTCTGCGAGAAACTGGCAACAAGTTACTTCATCAGACAGAAACGAAATCGTTTTTGCTGATCGAAATAAAGAATACGGAGCATACGTACTTCGTCGTGATTATGACAAACGTATGGTAATTATTTTGGTTAGTTTTGTTGCAACAATAGGGATTACTTTTGCTACTTTTTCGTATATCAAAAGTCTTCCTGCTGAAGAGGAATTTGTTCCACCAGCAATTGATGTTACAACAATACCTCCAGCTCCACCAGAAGAAGATCTTCCCCCACCACCACCTGAACCACCAGTTCCAGTGACAGAGAAATTAACTGCATTTTTACCTCCAGTTGTTGTAGATATAGAGGTTGATAATCCACCTACAATTCAAGAGAATTTAGAAAATGCGAATATATCCACTAAGAATCAAGATGGTGATGAAGGATTTGGTACACCTACTGGACCTGTAGATGAAGGCCCAAAACAAGAGGAAAGAAAAGAAGAAGAAATTTTAGAATTCGTTGAAGAAGATGCAGGATTTCCTGGTGGTCCAGGAGCGATGCAACAATGGATTGCAAAAAATGTTCAATATCCTCAATCTGCTATTGAATTGGGTGAACAAGGAAAAGTATATGTTTCTTTTGTAGTTGAGCCAAGTGGTGATATTACAAATGTACAAGTAGAAAGAGGTATTTCTGACGACTTGGATAGAGAGGCAAAACGCGTTGTTCGTGGAATGCCAAATTGGAAACCAGGTAAAAATGGTGGAAAAGCAGTAAGAACTAGATGTAGATTACCAATAAACTTTAGTTTACAATAAATCGGTTTAATAATTTAATCCCCAAATGATTCATTTGGGGATTTTTTTTGTTTATATATGAAATATATATCTTTATTTTTAGCTTCATTAAGTATTTTTTTGTGTCTTACATTACTTTATTTTATTGCAACAACTGAATTATTTAGTGATCGGTTACAAGGGAATAAAAAAACTGTAATGATATTAATTCTAAGCGCTTATGCTGGATTTAGAATTTACAAACTTATTAAAACAATGAAACAAAAGGATTAACTTTTAATGTTTATGATTATGAAAATAATAATTGGAATCATATTACTTGTACTATTTGTTTTTTCTTGTACACCTCCTCATGTTAATCCTCTAGCTTATCAGAAGGATACTCATGGTAGAGGTAAGGCAATTATTTTGATTGAAGAGTCTTTTAAAAGATTATTCGACACTAGTATTGACACTTTTGAAGGGCAATTCCCTAAAGCTGATATTCAACCTGTATACATGGCTGAGGATGAAATTATAAAAAGTTTCTATAATGACAAAGCGAAGACAATTGTCATTTCGCGTGATTTAAATACCAATGAAATCAAGTTTTTAAAAAGTAAACATGTTGAAGTTAGAAGTGATAAAATAGCCATGGATGCGATTACCTTTATTGTACATCCTTTGAACAAAGATACTTTATTGACCGTGCAGGAAGTGAAGGATATTCTTAAAGGAAAACTTAATAATTGGAAAACTTCAGGCCAAAAAATAAATGTAGTTTTTGACAAGCCTAACTCGGCTAATTATAACTATCTAAAAGATGTTTGTAATATGGATAGTACAAACAAACAGATATTTGCCGTTAATTCTAATGAAGAAGTAATTAATTATGTAAAGAAAAATCCAAATTCATTAGGAGTTATAGGTTTAAATTGGATCAGTGATGATGATGATTTTGACGTGCAAGATTTTTTGAAAGGAATTAAAGTTGTTGCTGTAGCCAAAAATGCTAAGTCAGATTATTTCCAGCCATATGCTGGGTTTATATATACGAAGGAATATCCGTTTGTAAGAGATATTTGGATGATTAACAAAGGAAGAAGATCGGGTTTAAATACGGGCTTTGTGATTTACATGAAAGGTGAAACAGGTCAAACTATTATTCAAAAAGCGTCATTAGTTCCTGCTAATTCTCCTGTTAGATTGATTCAGTTTACAGCTAATTGAGTTAAGAAAAAGTTAATTTGTAGTTTCTATTGCTAATTTGAAATTTCAATTATTCAATAATTCGTACCTTTAAACCTTAATTTCGGCAAGAAGTTTGATAATATATTATAACTTAAAAACAAAGTAAAATGAAAATAAACAAATTGTTAGTAGTAGCTCTATTAGTTGGTACTACTTCTTTTGCTCAAAATTTGCAAAGTGCAATTAAAAATACAGATAATGAGTTGTTTACAGAATCTGAAAAAGAATTAAAAGAACTAATATCTAAGGAACCAACAAATGCAGTGAATTATTATTACTTAGGAGAAAATTTTTACGCGCGCAAAGAAAATGATTCAGCTTTGTTTTATTGGAATAAGGCGGTTTCTTCTAATGCAGCCTCTAATTTTGGTCAAATATCGAGTGGAAAAATAAAATTAGTGTCGGGAGATGTTGTTGGTGCAAAAGATATTTTTACAATCTTAATTACAAGTACAAAAAATAAAAATGCTGAAATATTACGTCATGTAGCGAAATCATATTTATCAACAGATACACGTAATTACGATGAATGCATTAGTTTGTTACGACGCGCGATCGAATTGGATCCAAAGAATGAGGATAATTATTTGTTGCTTGGAGATGCATTATTGGGTAAAACACCAAAAGATGCAAACGAAGCAATTAAAAATTACAATTTGGTTTTAGACATAAATCCAACTTCTGCGAAAGGGTTAGTTAAAATTGGTAAAATTTATACTCGTGCAAAAGCAGATTCCTCTGCAAATTCATATTTTCAACAAGCCCAAAAATTAGATCCTACTTATGCTCCTGCTTATAGAGAAAATGCAGAATTATTTTTAAATGCAAATAAACCAAAACGAGCAATTGAGAGTTGGAAGAAGTATTTAGAATTGAATAATAGTCTTGAAGCTCGTTATCGTTACACCACAGCTTTATTTGTAGGTAAACAATATTGTGATGTTATAACTGAGGGAACAAGTTTAAAACAAAGTGGTTATTCAAGTTATTACGTGGATCGTATGCTTATGTCAGCTTACGCTGATTGTAATCCTTCAGATAAAGAAAATGCGACTAAAGGTTTAGCTGTTGCAGACTTGTTTTTCGCATCTGCACCAAAGGATAAAATAAATTTTTTAGACTACAAAGCTAAAGGTCAGTTGTTGGTAAATGCAGGGAAAGACTCTTTAGCTATAGCAGAGTATGAAAAAGCAAGTGTTGCTGATGAAAAAGCGAAAAAAGAATTGGCTGCAACGTTGGCTAAATCGTATTTGAAAATTAAAAATTACCCTAAAGCAATTGAGAATTTAGAATATAAATTGGCGAATGATAAATTAAATGCAGCTGAATTATATGATTTAGGAAAGGCATATTATGTAGGTCCAAAAAATTATTTGTTAGCTGATACAACATTTGCTAAGTTGAATATTACATCACCTTCTTATGCTCCTGGTTTTTTCTGGAGAGGAAGAGCATCTTACCAATTAGATCCGAAAAATGAAAAATGGTTGGCTTTGCCATATTACCAAAAAGCATTTGAAATGGTAAAAGTTGAGGAAAGAGCATTACCAGCGAATAAGTCAATGGTTATTGAATCTGCAAAGTATGTTGGTGAATATTATTTTAAATCTCCTGCTAAAGATTTATCGAAAGCAAAAGAGTATTTTAAAGTGGTAACTGATTTAGATCCAAATGATCCACAAGCTAAAGCTTTTTTTGCAATTGTAAAATAATTCTATACTGTTATATTTTAAATCCCAATCAAATTTGATTGGGATTTTTTGTTTAAAGAAATCATGAATGAGAAGAATAAAGTTCTCTGATTATGCATAAATTTACATGTAATTAATATTTAGAAATTATGATTAAAGAAATAAAAACGTACGACCAAGAAGAAAACCTCGTGTTTCTTCTTAACAAGAAAAACACGCTTAATGAAAGCATGCATCCATTGGCTTTTAAACAAGCAGAATTATTTATTAATGGAAAAGAAGATTTTGATTACTTAAAATTAGGAAATCAGTTTATCTTTTTCATTAAAGAAGACCAAACGAAAGAGATATTGCGTGTTGCAGGTCATACTGTTCGAACTAAATTACCTAAAGACGCAACGATTATTACGATTGAAGGAAAAAAAGATAATTCATTGTATGTTGCAGAAGGATTAGCGTTATCGAATTATCAATTTTTGAAATATTTCAAGGATGCTGACTCAAAAAGATACAAACTTGAAACAATTCAAGTTGTAGGGAAATTTGAAAAAGAACAGATAACAAAATTGAATAACACCATAAAATCGGTCTTGTGGGCGAGAAATATGGTTAATGAACCTGTATCCTTTCTGACAGCAACGCAATTATCTAAAGAGATTGAATTATTGGGTCAAGAAGCTGGTTTTGATGTTCAAGTATTGGAAAAATCAAAAATTGAAGCATTAAAAATGGGTGGTTTATTAGCAGTAAACAAAGGTTCTATAGAACCACCTACTTTCACTATAATAGAATACAAACCTAAAAATGCACGTAATAAAAAGCCAATCGTACTTGTTGGTAAAGGTGTTGTATATGATACGGGCGGATTAAGTCTTAAACCAACTGCAGGTTCTATGGATTTGATGAAAAGTGATATGGCAGGTGCTGCTTGTATGGCAGGAACTATTTATGCTGCAGCACTTAATAAATTGGATGTACACTTGATAGGATTGATTCCTGCTACGGATAATCGTCCTGGGTTGAATGCATATGCTCCTGGAGACGTTGTTCATATGTATGATGGAACAACGATTGAAGTATTAAATACAGATGCTGAAGGAAGAATGATTTTGGCTGATGCGCTTGCATATTCCAATAAATTGAATCCAGAGTTAGTGATTGATGCTGCAACGTTAACTGGTGCGGCAGTTGTTGCTATTGGAACAAAAGCATCTTGTATGATGGGTAATGCTAAGCAAAAAGTTTTAAGTCAGTTGATAGAGGCTGGAGATGAAGTTCATGAGCGCGTTGTTCAACTTCCATTTTGGGATGAATATAAAGATGAATTAAAATCTTCGGTTGCGGATATGAAAAATATAGGAAGTCGATATGCAGGTATGATTACTGCTGGAAAATTCTTAGAACATTTTGTTAAATCACCTTATGTGCATCTGGATATAGCAGGGCCTTCTTTTTTAGAAGTGCCTGAAAATTATAAAGGTAAGGGAGGAACTGGAGTAGGAATTCGTTTATTATTAAACTTTTTAGAAAATAATCAATAATGGATAAAGACAAAACGTTAGTTCGAGTTGGAATTTCCATCGGAGATATCAATGGTATCGGTCCTGAAGTGATTATAAAAGCATTAGCAGATAATCGTATTTTAGTTGACTTTATTCCGATTATATATGGATCAACAAGAGCTATATCTTATCATAAAAAATTAATTAAAGAAGAGGAGTTTGCATATCAATCATGTAAAACCGCTGAAGAGGCTTTACCTAATAAAGTAAATGTCATAAACGTGTGGAATGATGAAATACGTTTTGAAATTGGTCAAATGAATGAGACTGGAGGTAAATATGCTTTTGCTTCACTTGAGCGCGCGACTAAAGATTTAGCAGAAAATAAAATAGATGTGTTGGTTACAGCACCAATTTCAAAAGAAGCAATAGGTAAAGCAGGGTTTAATTTCCCGGGTCATACTGAGTATTTAGCACACTTATCAAACGTTGACGAAGCTTTAATGATGATGGTTGGTGAAAAATTACGTGTTGCATTAGTAACGAGTCATATAGCAATCAAAGATGTTCCTTTGGCATTAACAAAGGAAGCGATAAGTAGGAAAATTAAGGCGTTTGATAGTTCTTTAAAGAAAGATTTTGGAATTATCAGACCACGTATCGCAATATTAGGACTTAATCCTCATGCGGGAGAAAATGGAAAATTAGGGAAAGAAGAAGAAGAAGTGATTTTACCTGCTATCCAAGAAAATTTTGATGCAGGTTTATTGGCATTTGGACCTTATCCTGCTGATGGTTTTTTTGGTTCTTCATTGTTAGGTCAATTTGATGGTGTATTAGCAATGTACCATGATCAAGGATTAACTGGGTTTAAGGCATTGACTTTTGATGAAGGGGTTAATTATACTGCAGGTTTGCCTATTGTTCGAACTTCACCAGATCACGGTACTGCTTTTGATATTGCAGGGAAAGGAATTGCATCTAGTCAATCTATGCGAAGTGCCATTTATTTGGCGATTGATATTTATAAAAAAAGACGTTTTATAAAAGAAATTAACGCAAATCCTTTGCAAGAACAAAAAGTAAATGAATTTAAAAAACGACCTAATTATAGTTCGAAAGACTAATAAAATCAAAAGATTAGAAAAATATTAGAAGGCCTTTAAGGAAGGGCAAAGTTGATTTTTTAAAAAGATATAAACAATCTTCATTTAATTTTATTATCTTTGCCTTCCCTTATTTAACTAAGTGAAAGAATGCATAAAGAATTTATAATTCCTTTTATCGGGTTAAAAGTAGGAAAACATCATTTCGAGTTTGAAATTGATGATACGTTCTTTGAATCTATGGAATATTCCATTATTCAGAAAGGTAGTGTAAAGGTCGAGTTAGAATTAGACAAAAAAGAAACAATGCTAATTGCTACATTTGATGTAGAAGGTGTTGTCGAAACTATGTGTGACCGCTGCAATACCCCTATGGATTTGGAAATTCAAGGTTCCTATAAATTGGTTTATAAATTTGGTTTGGAAGAGGAAGAAGATGAAATGTTAATTGTACTTCATCCAGATAGTTACCAAATAGATGTAACAACACCGATTTATGAGTTAATAACTTCACAGTTACCATTACGTGCAATACACGATGATGGGGAATGTGATGAAGAAATGTGGGAGCTGATACAAAAACATACAATTAATGCTAACGTTGACGAAGATGTGGATTGGGATGATGAAGACTGGGATGAGGATTTAGATGATGAAGATTGGATAGACGACGAAAG
>CANGHE010000135.1 GCA_947453545.1 Flavobacteriia bacterium | reverse complement strand
GTGGAATGTGTTCGTAAATTAGTTGACATTGATCGCGCTTGGATTCCAAATAAAGCTGGTTATTCTCTGTATATCAGACCATTTATGTTTTCAACAGATGAATTCGTTGGAATTCGTCCATCAGATACATACAAATTTATCATTTTTGCTTGTCCAGTTGGAGCATATTACTCTGAGCCAGTAAATGTATTGATTGAAGAGCATTATACACGTGCAGCAGAAGGTGGTGTAGGTCGTGCTAAAGCTGCCGGTAACTATGGTGCATCTTTATATCCTGCGCGTTTAGGGCAACTAAAAGGGTACCATCAGTTACTATGGACAGATGCAAAAACGCATGAGTTTATTGAGGAATCAGGAACGATGAATATCGTTTTTGTTATCAATGGTAAGATTTTATCGCCAACTGAAGATAGTGATACAATTTTGCGTGGAATTACAAAAAGAAGTGTGTTAGATGTTGCAGCTTCTTGGGGATACGAAATCGAAGAGCGTCGTATTACTGTGAAAGAAGTAATTGAAGCTATTAAAGATGGTTCTTGTACAGAAGCTTTTGGTGCTGGTACAGCCGCTACAATAGCTCATATTAATAAAATTGGTTTCAGAGGGGAAGATTATTTTATTCCTGCTATAGAAACGAGAGAATTTTCTAACCGAGTTGAGAAGTACTTAAATGATTTAAAATCAGGTTTAAGTGAAGATATGTTTGGTTGGTTAGTAAAAGCATAATTAGAATAATAAGAAGAAATAAGAAAGCTGTTCAATTTCAATTGAACAGCTTTCTTGTATTAACGATTGTCATTTAAATTATCAGTAAGTAACTTTTATCTATGGTTTGATTAACTGATTTTAATGTTGTCGTTTTAAATATCTCCCGCGCGGTTCATTTCCTTCGTATAACACGACATCTGAATGTAAAAATTGAGCTGCATCGTGTGAGTCTTGAACTTTTACAGCAGAACGTTCCAACATTTCTTGTTCGTATTCAGTTAATACACTCGTCCGTAACCCTTGTTCACGCCAGGGTGTTCCCGGACGACACCCTTTGTACAGTGTTCTAGCTAACGACAAGGCATCGAGCAGCGCTTGGTTTGCACCCTGACCCTTAAATGGACTCATCGGATGAGCCGCGTCGCCTATGAGTGTCACGGGACCAGCATCCTCAAAATGTGTTGTGGTCAATAATGCGCGATCGTACGCCGGATAACCTGAAATGTTTGCTTCGGGTGTTGCGTTTAATATTTCTGGAATAGGTGAATGCCAAAGTGTTCTGCGTAACGCTTCCTGTTTGAGTGCTGCAGCGCCATGCGAACTAATGTTTTTTGCTTCGGTTTCATCAATCGGAAAACTCAATTGCCACATGACTGAATCTGCTGTAAAGGGCATGATATAGATACGCTCATGACCATTCGCGGTTTGAAAAACGGTCGCTGAATCCAATAATTCACTCTGAATGTCTGGTAGTAAATCTAACTTACAAATTCCAAGAATAACGATACAGCCTAAATAGCGTAGGGGAGTGACTGCGTCTCCGATGACGTGTTTACGTATCGTACTTCGAATACCATCGGCTCCAACTACCAAGTCTGCATGGACCATTTTTTCGTTACCATCAACTTGAAAATGAAGGTCAACACCGTGTTTATTGTTTACTGATAAGGAGGTTAATTGATGTCCCCACTGTATCTTGTCCGAACCTCCAAGTTGTGCTATTAAGGACGCACGTAGTAATTGTCTTGCGATGTGGATGTTCGTTCGACGTGCATGTTTTGGAACTTCATTGTGTAACCATTTTCGAACACCCCATTCTCCCAATTGTTTTCCTTCGGGATCATGCACTACATGACGCGTAGAAATAACTCCTTGTTCCAAATGTTGAATTCCAAAACCTTTCATGGCAACGCTGGCTTGTTGGAGGGTGAGTCCATACCCTTGCGCACGCGCTTCAAAGTTTGCATCGCGCTCAAAAAGAGTGAACGGAATTCCACGATGCTTACATGCAACAGCCAGCGCAACACCACCAATTCCAGCGCCAATAATGGCAATGTGTGGGTAGTGTTCGGTATTTGCAATTACTGGATTATCAGTTGTTTGTAGTCCCGAACCAGAACAAGTAGTACATACAATTGGATGGCTCAAAGGTCGTTCAGGTGGTATGCCAGTTTGATCAGAATTTTCAAAAGCTTCAAGCGCTTGTTGATAGGCAACACGTACTTTTTTCTTCAGTCGCTGGCTTTTTTTACCACGACCATGACATTCCGTACAAATTGCCCAATTCGGACCACCAAGTGCTTCCATGAAATACCTTAATTCAGTAAGAGTAAACAAATGTAAAAAGAAAATTTACTTTGAGTACAGGATACAAGATGGCCATTTAGGAAGTTTATGTAGAAAAAGGTGGAATTATCCTAACATATCATCAACAACCTCTTCTTTCCACTCTCTTCCCTCGGCGCACGATGCACACAAGGCAACACCTTACTTTTAGGATGATCCACCGCCAAGCGCCAAAGATGACTGATTTCTGCTTTTATAATTTTTGAATCATCCAATGCTTGATAATGTAAATCAAAGAAGTTTTCCCTTAAATAAGCTTCAAAATCAGCTTCTTCTCCAGTATAGGTTTGTACTAGCTTTTCCCGAATTTCTGGAATTTGAATCTTCTGTATCGCATCTTCATTTGGTATTAGTTCGCTTGCATCCCCGTAATACGTACACAAAAACGTATCTGTCGCGATTGGGGAACGATCTACATGAAAGGAATACACATCCGTCGGAAAAAAAGGATGTTCGTCTGCTTCGTAATTTGATATAATATTCAAAACAGGGGAGGCTCCTAATTCCGAAAGCAACTTAAAATCTGATAGAATTGTTTCTCTAGCAACACGACCTGCTTCACTGAGTTCAAGTTCAATCAAGTCTTCTTCATCGATTTCCATCATGGTTCCTTCGAAGTGAAATGCATTGACAATTTCCTCGAAATCGCCTTTTAATTCCCGCGACCAACTAATCGCATTGGTAGTTCCTTGAAAATGGGTGGAAATCAATTCTTGGAAGTTGGAGACGTGAAGAAGGTTAGAAGAATTTGAAAGGATGTCTGTCATTAGAAATAGCAGGTTTATTGTTAAATCATTAAAACTTGTAATTTTTGCAAGTTTTAATGATTTAAGGTCTTAATTTTTGAAATTCAGTTAGTTGTAATTATAATTTGCTCTATATTATTTTCTGTAACAATTTTTACCCTTGTTGGTTTGGAACATTAAACATCCAACGTATACCAAATTTGTCTAGACAAACACCCCAGTATCCCCAAAATTCATCGTGTGGCGCAACACAATCCGAACCACCTTCAGAAAGTACGTGGTAGATTCTATCTGCTTCTTCTTTGGTATCTGGCTCCAAACTAATCGTGGTGTTGTTACCAATCGTTAATTTATGACCCATACTTTCCAACATGTCAGTTCCCATGATTTGTGTACCCCCTAAAATTGGTAGAGCAACATGCATGATCATTTTTTGCTCTTTTTCAGAAAGTTGAGGCATCCCTTCTTGCTGTGGCATATCGCCCATACGCATCATAGGTGCCGAAAATTCCGTTTGAAATACAGATTTATACACGTTAAATGCTTCTTCCGCATTTCCTTGAAAATTTAAGTAAATGTTTGTTTTTGCCATGGTGGTTTATTTAAGTGAGAAGTTTCCCCTAGAAGTAACTTCCAGAGGATTTGTCATTTCCAAAGATACTAAAATGTTAGAAAAGAAAAAATTAGGAAAGTTCATGAACCAGTAGAATATAATTGAATGATTAGGGAGATGACCTGAAACATCAGCTCTCTTTAGCAAAACCATACGTTTCCACTTCTAAGGGATAATGCTAAAACAGTTCTTTCCTTTTAAATTTTGGTAAACCAAAAGGTAAAACAACAACTGCAATAAACCATAAAATCGGTCCACCATAGGTACCTAAGTCTCCTTTAATGTGTCCTGGAGTTACTTGTAAAAACAAAAAGGATAAATCAGCTAAGCCTATAATAAATAAACCTATGAAATAAGCAAGCCAAGGTTTCGTGAATTTCCAAAGCATAACACCCAATAGAATACCAAGAAGTCCATAACCTGCAACATTTAAACAAAAGTTGAGAATGAAGTTTGCAGTTACCTTAAGTGTCATCGGGTCTGAGGCAAATTGGAATTTATCAATAGGCATGTTTTCTCCACCAATTAATGCACTCCATAAACCTTTGTTTGGGTCGGAGATGTATTGACTAACTCCTATGTAACCTACATAAATGTGTAGAACACCCCAAATTACATACGCTATTGAGCCTATTTTAACGGCAGTATTAAGTTTGTTTTGATTTTCAATTTTGTTGTTGTCCATATGTATAATTTTTAAATTAAATGATGGAGCAAAATTGAAGGAAAGAAATGGATACTTTTTTTACCTATGTTAAAAAATCATTTTTTGGCTCTTATTCTGCTTAATGTTACTTGTGAAATCCCTAAATAACTTGCAGTGTCACCCAAACTAATTCTTTGTAATAAATGTTGATTTTCGTTTATAAACTCTTTGTAAAGTTCGCTTGCATCTGCGTCAAACATTTCTTTGATTCGCTTCAAATTTACAACAGCTGCCATGGTATATAGTTTTCGTGAAAAGGTTTCAAATGAATGATGTTTTTTACACAATTCCTCAAAATCAGCATAGTCAATAGTGCTGGTTTCGGTGTCTTCTAAAGCAATGGTAATAAATTTCGAAGGTGTTTGATTAGCAAAGCTATCCAGCACCGTAAATAAATTAGTTTCTGAAAAAAAACGTAGAATAAAAACTCGGTCTTTATGATAATAGTAATGCTTAACTAAGCCTTTGTCAATATAGAATAGATTTTTACAAATTTGTCCTTCCGAGTTGATGACTTGTCCTTTTTTAAACGATTTTGTTTTAATTCTAGGTAAAATATCCTCTTCAGCTTCTTTTGAAAGCGGAGAAACTTGGTTCAAATAGTTTATAAAATCTATGGACATATTTCAAATGTAGTAAAATGTTAGAAAAGTAAATTACAACTACAGAAGTTCCATAATTAAAATTTTGAACTTTAAGACATCCCTCTTTGAGGAGAGAAAGCATTGCTTTCGAATACCAAGCGGTAGCGCAGGTAGAAGAGGGAGGAGAAAAATTCTTTTATAAATTAGTAAATATTTATTCGAAGTAGGGCATAAGCAGCTAGTGCTAAGGTGTTGCTATCTGGCGTTTTACTATTCATCTATATCTTCAAATGTTAATATGTTCTTAGTTTTACTAATCGATATTCGTCTAAATGTTGGTGCATAACCTTTTTGTCCACTAGGTTGGAAATACTCTCTCACATAAGCATTTTCTGTTTCATAGTTTTGTATAACCTTTGGTCCGTAATATCTTTGTTCAGATAGATATAACATTTGTTCTATAGAAGAATTGTCCGTTTTAAAATTGACTGCGGTTTTAATTTTTATAATTGCATTTTGTTTGTCTCGCCCTGATATTTTCAACGTGAAAGTGTGGTAGTAGTCACCAATTGCAGTCATAGTTTTGTTTTCTTGCAATTCAAAATCGTCTACCAATAAAATTTGTTGCTCTTTAACAAGTTCTTTTGCGTTGTCCTTTGTAAAAAGTTGGTCTTCAAAAACTGTCCATAAAACAAAAGTCAAAACAATTAAACCTATAATTAAAGCCAGATATTTTCCTAGTTTTGGATAACCTAATTTTTTCGAAACGAAATAAAACAAACAAACAAGTCCGACTGGAAGACCAACAAATACTAGTATGTAAAATCCTATTAATAAAAATGCGTCCATTTGCTTTTTTTTCTGTTTGAGTGTAGTCCAAAATGACCTATAACGTTTTGCGCCTTTAGCGATGAGCGATACCGAGGTAAAACACCCAAAAACCGAAGCGAGATTTAGTTAAAATGAAATAAATAGTTAGTTAAGGCTATGTTGAGCGTATTTTTTATTTTTTAGTCAGCTGGTATCTTAAATGTGTTGTCAAGTCGGAAGGTATAACTTCAGTAATTCGTAAATCATATTTGTCTTTATCTATGCCGTCAAACAGTCGGATACCACTACCTAAAAAAACAGGAGCAATATGAATAAAAAATTCGTCCACAAGTCCCGCATTTAGAAACTGTTGGATTGTATTTGCACCGCCTTGTATTCTAATATCTTTTCCTTTTGCTGATTGTTTTGCCTTGTTTAACGCGCTTTCTATTCCATCATTTATGAAGTAAAAAGTTGTCATTCCTTCTTGTACCCAAGGTTCACGTTCTTCATGAGTCAATACATAAACGTCTGCTTTGTATAAGTCGTTTGGCCAACTTGTCTCGCCTTCTTCAAACATTCTTTTACCCATAATAAATGCACCAGTTCTTGCAATAGTTTCTCGAATGTATTTTCCGTCTGAACTATCTTCTTTTCCTCCTTCAAACCCTAGGTATTCCCAAAAAGCTTTTTGATTAAACATCCACGAATGAATTTGTCCTGAAACTCCACCCATTGGATTTTTGGGTCCTCTGTTGTCACCTGCGAAAAAACCGTCAAGAGATATTCCGCTGTCAAAGATTATTTTGCTCATAATTTCTTGTTTCTTTAATTGTCAGTTTTTTGTTGGTCTACTGTGTCGTTTTACAATGCCCACTTACGTTTTGCAAATAGGCAAAGGCGCCTTCTCAAATATAATCGTTTTGGCGCTTTTGTTTATTTGCTGTTATAGCCATCTTTCCCTTAGGAAGATACAAGTTTAATGCGCTAAATATTATTATAAACCATCCACTAACTTGAAGTGAATATCGTGGGTGCCAGTATTCGAAATCCATTCCGTCCATTCTATATTCATCTACAACAATGTTCGCATCTTTCAACGAGTAAAAGGATAATCCAATTCCGATTAAGCAGCAAGTAATGTTTATCCAGTAATTCTTTCTAAACCAATTCAATAAACTTTCATTAAGTCTAATAACCAATCCTATAATCACACTTGGAATTGCTGCTCCAATGAAGTAAAACAAATATGGTATTGTTTCTCGAAAATTCATTTTCACATACTCAGACCCTTGAGATGAATACTCGAAAGATGCAAATACACTGGCCAGAAGCGCGCACACTATCACGGCAGTTACTATTTGTATTATTAAATCTCTTTTACGCATTAACTTCTATTGGCTATAACGTTTTGGTGCTAGGCGACAGCGGGCTAACAGGTACAGTACTTTTCGCCCGTTGTTGCCTAACACCTGTTGGGCGCTGGTTTTTTTAACAGGATTGATGAATCCATCTATATTTTCCATTTTCAAATATTAT
>CANGHE010000134.1 GCA_947453545.1 Flavobacteriia bacterium | reverse complement strand
GTATTTTTAGGTGGTTCTTCTAGTATCTTTAATAACTTGTTGGCACAGGTTTGATTCATCTCTTCGGCCATCCAAATGATCATTACCTTGTATCCACCTTCGAAAGATTTAAGACTTAATTTCTTAATTATTTCATTACTTTCTTCTGTCGATATAATCGGTTTTCTTCCTTTTTCATCTATGTATTCTGACCATTGATTAAGATTGAAATAAGGATTTTGTTTGATCATTTTTCTCCACTTTGGAAGAAAGAAATCACTTTTCTTTTCTATGGCTTGAACTACCGGAAAAGAGAAGTGAACATCTGGGTGTTGTAATTCGAAAATTTTACGACATGAAGGGCAAGTTCCACAACTATCATATTCTGTTTTTTGTTGACAAAATAGGTATTGCGTAAAACCTAAAGCAAGCGCTAAACCACCAAATCCAGGGTTACCTAAAAACAATTGGGCATGGCTAATTTTATCCTCTTTTACTTCTTTTATGAAGTGTTTTTTTAACTCTAATTGTCCTACTATATTCTTGAATTGCATGGCTTAAAGTTACAAAAAAATATGGCTAATAGTATGGTAAAATGGAATCCTTTTTTGAAATTATTATTCGCAAATATTCATTAATTATTGCGTTCATTTATTTCGATATTGCATTAAAAAATGCGTTTATTTTCTCTTCATTTGTATACACTTAAATTGAAACATGTAATAATATTCGCAAAATTTAATTTAATAATTCGATTTTATAAAATTTAATAATTTTTATTAAAAGAGCATTTTTAAAAGCTTTTATTTGTATAAAAGGTAGTTTTTGTTTTGTCTATAAAAATTAATAATTTATTAATAAAATTTAATTTTTATAGTTTACGAATTCTGTTTGAAAAAGGTTACAAAATGGACTAAAATGAATAGGTCGATTATGTTTGGTTTATCTTGTTTATATCAAAACTGTTTTTCTGTTTTTTGTACTTAATGAATGGTATATAGAAGATAATAAAGTATATTCGTTTTTATGTTATCAAAGTATAAATTTCATATTGCTTTACACTTAATCATTTTCATGTGGGGCTTTACTGGTATCCTTGGAAAGTTGATTCAACTTCCACCGATTTCGATTGTTTGGTACCGAATTTTGATTTCATTTTTTTCCTTATTAATAGGATTAAAATTACTCAACCTTCCAATGAAAATTGCTTCACGAAAATTGTTTTGGGCAACCTTAGGTGTAGGAGTAATTGTGGCATTGCATTGGCTTACTTTTTATAAATCAATTTCTCTTTCAACCGCTTCGTTAGGCATACTTTGTTTGTCCACCGTTACTCTTCATGTAACTTGGTTGGAACCACTTTTATTTAAGAAAAATTTTTCTTGGTTAGAGTTTTTTATGGGGTTATTAGTTGTGGTTGGAATCTACATAGTATCTGATGATTTTTCAGGAAAAGAACATCTAGCATTATTGTATGGATTATGGTCAGCATTATGCGCCGCGCTCTTCTCCATTTTTAATGCACAATTGGTAAAAAAGATACCTGCTTCCGCAATGACACTTCACGAAATGGGGATTGGATTTTTTGCTCTTACTTTAGTGCTTTTTTTACAAGACAAAGTAAATGCTTCGCTTTTTCAAATGACTTGGAGTGATGGTTTGTGGTTATTATTTTTAGGTGTCATGTGTACTTCTTTGGCTTTTTTAATTACGATAGAAGTGGTTAAAAAATTAGGTGTATTTACTGTTTCATTAAGCATCAATTTGGAGCCTGTTTATACTATTTTATTAGCTGTTTTTATTTTGAATGAACACACCTTATTGAGTTATAAATTTTATATAGGAGCATTTGTAATTATAGGCGTTTTAATTACAAATGCGATCATTAAGAAATACCTAACAAGAATTCAAAAAAACATCGATTAATTTTTAATCAATTAGGGTAGTATCCCATATCATTTTTTCTGTAGTTATTTAAAATAATAGGGTATGTTTCGAATATAAAAGAATACTTTGACAATCGAAAATCGTCGATGTTTTAATAGTTTTTCATCACAATTTTAAAAAAAAGAGGCTATGTATAAAATAGAAATAGCCTCTAAAATTGTCAAAAAACTTATTATATTTTTCTGTACCATTGTACCATTGGGATCGGCACAGGAGCAAAAGATCCTCCATAAGAAAGACCTGCAAATCCAAATTGGAATGCCTTGGAATAGGAAGTTTGATATCTAAGACCTGGAATTATTAATAGGAAGTCATTTTTGGTTGTGGTATAAATTGGTGAGCCATTTATATCAGATTCTAATGTTGTAGTGCTAGATCCATTTGGCACATAAAATGAATCGAATACAAAACTTAATTTTTCTGATAGTTTTACTTTAGCTCCAATAGAAGCTAAAAAATTACCATGTGTTTGATTTTTTGATGTATATGTGTTTGATAAATAATCGTATGTATCGAATTTATTACTAATAGAACCATATCCAAGTGACAAAGTAATATTTGTAGATGTATTGCCGTAGGTAGCTACTCCGTATGGAAGTGCTAATTTAAAAGATGGCGCTCCCCATGAACCTGTTCCGAGCAATAATCCAGTACCAAGATGAAGATTTTCATTTATTTGTTTAGAGTATTTAATTGTACCAATAATTGGAATTGCGAACCACGATGTCATTATACCTACGTTAATTCTATTTGTAATTGCAGCTTGGTAATCAATACCGTATAAACTTATTTGAACATATGACTCACCTTTTTTCATTGGAAAACCATTGGTTGTTAAAAAATAACGTGTTGAGAATAATTCATTTGAATCATTAACTTCTTCAGCACTACATTCTTTAATTTCATCAATTTCGTGTTTGGGTATAATTATTTGTCCAAGTTTAGGTGTATTTATCAATACTTCCCTAGCGTCTTGTGAGAGAATTTTTCCTGTAATTTTTTTCCCATCAGTTTTTGTAACAATGTAATATTTAGAGGTATCTGATTGTCCATAAACTATTGAATTTAAAACTACCATAAGAATGGAGAGCAATAATAATTTAAGTTTTTTCATAAAAAGTTTTTTCTAGTTAATCAAATTTACAAAGCATTTCTTCTTTTAATATACCTATTAAAAAATACTTTTTAACCTTCAAATGTGATTTCACTGTTTTTATCTCAAATTCAATTTTTCAAATTATTACCTTTGACTATGGCTAAAATTAAAACAGCATTTTTTTGTCAAAATTGTGGACACCAAACTTCCAAATGGTTAGGTAAATGTCCTTCGTGTTCTGAGTGGAATACTTTTGTTGAGGAGGTGGTAAGTAATAATGATTCTACTGTTGTTGCTTTTTCAACAAGTAATGGAAAGACAGCAAAACCACAAGTGATACAGGATATTGAACGGAAAACAGAAGAACGTATTCTTTTACGAGATAATGAATTGAATCGTGTATTAGGAGATGGATTGGTTCCCGGATCTTTAATTTTATTTGGTGGTGAACCTGGTATAGGTAAGTCTACCTTAATGTTGCAATTGGCTGTAAGTGAGAATGCATTACGGGTACTATATGTTTCTGGGGAAGAGAGTGAACAGCAAATTAAAATGCGTGCCGAACGAATTGGTTTAGATAATAACGCTTGTTATATTTTGACTGAAACGAATTTGCAAAATATTTTTGTTC
The DNA here is from genome assembly GCA_947453545.1 of Flavobacteriia bacterium. Lineage (GTDB taxonomy): Bacteria > Bacteroidota > Bacteroidia > Flavobacteriales_D > Crocinitomicaceae > CANHVK01. The sequence continues at coordinate 3,702 of CANGHE010000134.1, read as the reverse complement.
AAGCTGAGGAAATCAAACCTGAGTTGTTGGTCATAGATTCTATTCAAACATTGTATAGTTCTCATATCGAAAGTTCGCCAGGGAGTATCTCGCAAGTTCGTGAGTGTACCGCGCAATTATTAAGGTATGCAAAGCAAACGAATGTTCCTGTATTTTTAATTGGGCATATTACCAAAGAGGGCGCATTGGCAGGACCAAAAGTTCTTGAACATATGGTGGATGTTGTATTGCAATTTGAGGGTGATCGCAATCACGTGTATCGTTTGTTGCGTACAATTAAGAATCGATTTGGTAGCACGAACGAATTAGGGATATACGAAATGCTTGGTTCTGGATTGCGTCAAGTTGAAAATCCATCAGAAATTTTAATCACGAATACAGATGCTACATTAAGCGGAATTTCCATTGCTTCGACTTTGGAGGGATTGAGACCTATGCTAATTGAAGTACAAGCGTTGGTGAGCACAGCCGCTTATGGAACCCCTCAACGTTCGTCAACTGGATTTGATTTGAGAAGATTGAATATGTTGTTAGCAGTTATGGAAAAGCGCTGTGGATTCAAACTGGGAGCAAAAGATGTGTTTCTAAATATTGCGGGAGGTATTCGCGTAGATGATCCAGCAATTGACTTAGCGGTAGTAGCTTCGGTTCTTTCATCCAATGCGGATTTACCTGTGCCAAAAAATGTTTGTTTATCAGCAGAAGTTGGATTATCAGGGGAAATTCGACCAGTCAATAGAATAGAACAACGTATTTCAGAAGCAGAAAAGTTAGGGTTTGAAAAAATCATTATTTCTTCTTTTAATAAAGGAATTTCTCAAAAAAATCATTCCATCGAGTTAATACAATGCGCACGAATTGATGAAGTTTTGAAAGCACTTTTTGGATAAGCACTTTTTTTGCATTATATTTAAAAGAAATGAAAAAGATGAAAATTGGAATATTTATAGGATTGTTTTTAGTTTTATTTTCGTGTATAGATACGAAAAAGCAAGCACATTTAGATCAATTAACAACGTTGGATAAGCGAATTGATAGTATTCAGGTTGAATTTGAGGAACTAAAAAAGGACACCATCTCAGAAATTTTATACAAGATGATGGAAGTAAACACCAAAATCAAGGGTAATATAGAAGATGATACAATTGGTTTGTCTATTGCAAAGAAATTAGAAACTTATGGTTTGATTTATAGAAAATTATCTTCTTTGGAAGGTTATAATGAGAAAATATTATTTGGTTCACAAAAAGCTAAAAATTCTATAGAAAATCTTCATAAAGATATACAAGAGGGTAATGGTGCACGTATTAATTATGCCAAATTTGTTGCGTTTGAAACGAAAAAAGTAAATGAATTACAAACACTTTTATTGGACATGGAAAAGTTACAACACCAAGGGGTTTCAGATTATTTATCAATTAGAACTTCTGTTGAGAATTTCGCAAATTCTCTATCAAAAGAATAATTAATGAAGGTATTTTTATTTTTTATTTTTTTTATTTATTGTTCAAGTTATTGGGCACAGGAAAGTACAGACCAACAATTAGCTCAGTATTATTATAATAATGGTGATTTTGTTAAAGCCCTTCCTTATTGTCAAAAAGTATATAGTAAGGAGCATAATAAATTTACTTTTATGCGCTACTATGATTGCTTATTGAAAATGCAAAAGGATAAAGAAGCTGAAAAGTTGCTTAAAAAACAACTAGATAGTGAGCCAGAAAATATCGACTATGAAGTAATGTTAGGTGATTTTTATGAAAAACACGATGAATTAAAATTAGCAAATAAACTTTATCAAAAATTAATTGAAGAAAATTCTGGTTCGAGTATTCGAGTGCTTGAATTATATAGAAATTTTAAGGCTAATGGTAAATTTGACTATGCATTACAATTACTTTCTGAAGCAAGAAAGAAACTAAAAGATTCATATCCGCTTCATTTACAATTTGCTGATTATTATGCTTCTCAATCTCAATTTGAGAAAATGTTGAAAGAGTATCTTGACTTCATAGCATTTAGACCTGAACAAGCTGAACAAGTACAAATGGCACTTGCAATGCACATTGATTTTTCACAAGATGTAAATCCTGTTTATGATTTGTTGCGTGAAGCATTATTAGAACGTGTTCAAGAAAGAAATAGTACGGTGGTGTATTCTGAAATGTTAATTTGGTTGTTTACACAAAAGAAACAATTTTCGCTAGCACTCAATCAAGCGCAAGCAATGGATAAAAGAGAACGAGGAGATGGAGTGAGGGTATATGATATGGCCAATTTATTGTTGCAAAACAAAGAATACGACTTGGCAAGAAAAGGATATGCTTATATAATAAAACAAGGACAAACAAATCCCTTTTATTTTTTATCAGAAGAAGCAACATTACATACCCGTTTTCTGGAGTTGACCGAGCAACGCAATTTTACACAAGAAGCAATTTTACAGATTGTGAATGAATACCAAGAAACATTGAATAGACTTGGGAAAAATAGAAATACGTTGGTTTTGGTAAAGGAGTTGGCACATATTGCGGGTTTTTATGCGAATCAACCAGATAGTGCAATAGTTTTACTAGAAAAAGCTTTGAATTTCCCAGGTATTGGAGCAACACAATTGGCTGAAATAAAGTTATTATTGGGTGATTTATATGTGGTGAAAGATGATATTTGGGAAGCGTCTATTCTGTATATGCAAGTAGATAAAGAATTTAAGTTCGAAACAATTGGGTTTGAAGCTAAATTCAAGAATGCTCGTATTTTTTATTACGATGGTGATTTTAAGTTTGCTCAATCGCAATTGGATATTCTAAAACAATCTACGTCCAAACTCATTGCAAACGATGCACTTAAATTATCCTTATTAATAACAGATAATTACGGTTTGGATAGTAATTATGTCGCGATGAAACAATTCGCACAAGCAGATTTATTATTAGAGCAACACCAATATAATCAAGCATTTAAATTATACGATTCTATTGTACAAGCATTTCCTTTTCACGGACTAAATGACGAAATATTATTACGTAAATCACAAGCGTATCAGCAACAAGGTAAATGGCAGGAAGCAACTGTATTGTTGGATGAATTATTGAAAAATCACGCAGATGATATATTAGCAGATGATGCTCTTTTTCAATTGGGTTCTATTTATCAAACGAATTTGATTGACAAGGAAAAAGCGATTGAGTGTTACAAGAAAATCTTATTTAAATACAAAGGCAGTCTTTATGGAGTTGAAGCTCGTAAAAGACTGCGCTTATTAAGAGGTGATAAATTAGATATTGAGGATACGATGGGGAATTAATACTCGTGTGAATATTCACCTTTACTATCGATATATCCTTCTTGTTCCTCGTCAAAATATTCGTCCTCATCTTCCATAAAATCTTCTTCTAAGGATACTTTTTCATTGTTAATCTTTACTACCTTCCCTTTAGGAATAGCGATTACAATGCTAACTTCTTGATCACGTAATTTGTCTTTTCTAGGATAGGAATAAGTATTAGGTAAGGTGAGTTTGTTTCCTTTTAAGGTAGGTTTAAATTCAATGTTTTTCGCTCGTGCTATTGCCTGACTTTGTGATGCACCATTAGCACTAAGTCGCTGGTAAATATGATATAAACTATCTTCTGACGCAATATAAATGATAGAAATTCCATTATCAATAATTTTATTTTTTTGAAGTTTCACACCAAAAGT
>CANGHE010000133.1 GCA_947453545.1 Flavobacteriia bacterium | reverse complement strand
TTGAATGAGTTTTGCTATAAATTAAACCGAAGATATTTTGGTTTTAAATTATTTAGTCGTTTGATTATTGCTACAATAAATAATTAGTGGTATAATTGTGATTACTCAAAAATAATTTTTACTTAGCAGGAGAATGGATCAAACAAGATGAAAAACCTTTTTATAAAACTTTAAATGATTCATTTAATGAAAAAACTCATTTTGTTTACATTTGGGTCTATGAATTTAACGATTTAGCTATACCGATTTATGTTGGGAAATGTAGTAAAGGTATCTTAAAAAGAATGAAAGAACATTCTTCGGGAATGGGAGGAAATGGATCAAAATCAGGATGTAATAAGAAAAAAGTTTTTGACGAAATTTTTAAATTAGAAAATAAAACAAGTAAAGTGAAAGTTTATGCTCGCATTCCAAGTGTTTTTTCTACAACATTATATCCACTTTTAAGTTTAAATATTTCTGAAGATATAATTATGAATCAATCGGTTATAAATCATTTGACTTTTTCTTCCATTGAAGAGGATATATTTATACAACTTTTTAGAGAAGTAGAAAATGAAAATCGTATTTATCTTCCGATGAATGGATTTACAAGTGAAAAATTTGAAAGATTTAAAAAACAATTAAATAGTTAAGATACAATGAAAAAAACAATTTTAATCCTGTCGTTACTTTTTTCAATTTCGGCATTTTCTCAAAACGTGTCATATACATATACTGGGAATGAATTAATAGGTAATAAAAACAACTATAATAAGAATGATTTTAGTAGTGTTAAAGTTGATAAATATGGTAAGGTTTATTTTGTTAGAAATGCTAAAAATGAAGGTGTATACAAGCTTGTTGGCAGAGATATAAAATTACAAGATTCTACTTCGTATTACGCAATAAAATTAGATTATAATAAGAATTTATTATGCTTAAATAGTAGTAGTTTTTCAAAATATCATATTTCTCAAAAGAGCGAATTCGTTATAAATAGCGGTTACGCTTCTACAAATAAAAAATTCGATTTTGACAAATATGGTTCTTTATGGTATTTAGAGAATCATGATAACGATATGTCTTATTATTGTTATTTGGTAAGAGCGTTTGATAGTAATAAATCCAAGTTATATTTTTGGAATCAGAATCCAGGACTTTTAACATACACTGAGGAAGGTCATTTTCGCGAGATTAATTCCGATAATAAAGGTAATACTTGGTTTTTAATGACTTCAGGACTAGTAAAATTTGATGGAACAAAATTTACAAATTATACAATTAATTACTCCAATATTTTACCAACTACTTTTATCTGTGATACAATTGGTAATCTATGGTTTGGTGGTACAAACGGCTTAACTAAATTTGATGGTGTTAATTGGACTAGTTATACAACAACAAACAGTCCATTAGTAAGTAATAATATAACAGCCTTAGCGTTAGATCAAGATTTTACTTCGGTTTGGATTGGAACTGATGCTGGAATATCTCGTTTTGATGGTACTAACTGGCAAAGTTATAACTATACAAATAGCAATGTACCTCAAAAGTTAAGTGTCAGTTCATTGTCAGCAGATACAAATGGAAATTTATGGTTCTCAACCAATACTGGATTAAGTGTTCTGTGTAAAAACTTGAATCAAAATTTGTATAACCAACAATTAGTTAAGACCCCAATTTGTCCAGGTAAAGGATTTAATTTGAATGCACCACAAGGTGCTACAAATTATTATTGGTCTTCAGGTCAGATAACCCCTTCCATTCAGATTTCTACTCCTGGCGACTATAACGTATTGATTTATGATAGTTTGGGATGTCCATATATGACTCAAACACTGACTGTAAGTGCATCTGATTTTCAAATGTCAACACCTAGTTTATGTATGGTTACCAATAATGAAAAATACAACAAACTTGTTTGGGAACAGTTAGGAACATTGAATGTTAGTAAGTACAAAATTTACAAACAAAACACACAAAATAGTCAATATGAGTTTTATAAAAATCAAGATGCGAAACTTCTAAGTGAGTATATTGATTCATTGAGTAATCCTAATTCACAAATTGATAGATATAAAATAAGTTATGTAGATACTTGCGGAAATGAAAGTCCTTTGAGTGAAAACCACTCTTCTATTTTATTAAGTACGAGTATGGGTTTAAATAATAACATTAATTTAAGTTGGAATGCCTATGAGGGATTTACTGCTCCTAATTATGAAATTTGGAGAAGTATTGATGGTGTAAACTATTCATTATTGACTTCTGTAGCGAATAATACTTTTTCCTATGTTGATTTAAATGCTCCAACCGTTGTGTTTTATCAAATTAGAGTGTCAAAATCAGGAGGATGTAATCCTGCCAAGAGAGGAGGGGTATCCTATGTTGGAAGTAATATTAAATCGATTAATTCCGTACCATTAACGATAAATGTAAATGGTGTCCTTAGTAATCAATCTTCTATTTCACTTTGTTTAGGCGATAGCATTAAACTATCAGGAAATAACTCAGGAAATTATGTTTGGGATAATGCAATTCTAAATAATTCATACTTTAAGCCAACTGTTACAAAAACATATCAAGTTAGCGGAACAGATGGAAGTGGAAATGTAAAAACTAATTCAATTGAGGTAGTAGTAAATTCCAAGCCAAAAGCACAAATATCGGCATCAAAAATTACTGTATGTCAAGGTGATTCCGTTGTTTTAACTGCAACAGGAGCTAAAAATAGTACATGGAATAACTCAGTTGTTAATGGAGTTAGTTTTGCACCAAAATCTTCCTTGAAATATGCTGTGAAAGTAACGGATGATAATAATTGTTCAGATACTTCTAGTGTTTTTGTCACTGTAAACTTAAAACCTAAAGCACAAATTGTAGCATCAAAAACTGCTGTGTGTCAAGGAGATTCTGTAGTATTGACTGCAACGGGAGCTAAGAATAATACTTGGAATAATTCGGTTGTCAATGGAGTTAGTTTTGTGCCAACAACTTCTTTAAAATACGTTGTGAAAGTGACGGACGATAATAATTGTTCAGATACTTCTAGTGTTTTTGTCGCTGTAAACTTAAAACCAAAAGCACAAATATCTGCATCAAAAACTGCTGTATGTCAAGGTGATTCTATTGTTTTGACTGCAACTGGAGCTAAAAATAGTACTTGGAATAATTCAGTTCTCAATGGAATTAGTTTTGCACCAAAATCTTCCTTGAAATATGCTGTAAAAGTGACGGATGATAATAATTGTTCAGATACTTCTAGTGTTTTTGTCACTGTAAACTTAAAACCTAAAGCACAAATTGTAGCATCAAAAACTGCTGTATGTCAAGGAGATTCTGTAGTATTGACTGCAACGGGTGCTAAAAATAGTACTTGGAATAACTCTGTTGTGAATGGAGTTGGTTTTGTACCTACCTCTTCTATGAAATATGCTGTGAAAGTAACGGATGATAATAATTGTTCAGATACAGCAAGTATAACAATCAGCGTTAATTCTTTACCGAATAAGCCTACTATTAGTCTTTCTTCTACTAATCTGGTTTCTAGTGTTTCAAATGGATATCAATGGTTTTTGAATAATCAATTATTGGCTAATGAAACAAATCAATCTTTAGTTGTTTCTAAAAACGGATTATATACAGTTGTAGTAAACGATACCTATGGTTGTAAAAACACATCGGATGCGTTTGAGTATAAATCACTTTCATTAAATGATTTAAAAGCTGGTAGTTTATTGATTTATCCAAATCCAACTTCAGATTTATTAACAATTATAAATGCTAACCTTAACCACATTGAAGTTGTTGATATTAATGGTCAAGTTCTTTATACAAACGTAATAATTTCCGATAAATTTCAAATCTCTATGAAGGATTTTGCTGTAGAAGGTGTTTATTTTGTAAACATACTAGATGGTAATCATAGCATTATTGAATCACGAAAAATTGTTTTAGAAAAATAGTATTGAATTTTGATTCTCTTAATAGCTGCTTCATAGTCTGGAGCAGCTTTTTTGTTATACTTCTTTTATGACCTCGAGAAGTTGTAACTTAGATAATTCATCTACCAATTTATTCCTTCTCTCACCACCCAAACCGATACAATTCTCGGAATAATACCATCACACGAATGCCGATTTCATCTCGGTAAAGAGAAGTTTTTTCTGTTGTTATCAGTGGTGAAAATCCTTTACGGTAGTACAGCGAGTAGAGGATGTTTTTAGATACATTGATCTTGGTACTGCCTTGGTAGAAGTACAGACCAGCTTTGAGCGCAAACTTATGCTAACAGTAATTTTGTTTAGTATGCTTCACCATTCTTATCGTTGTGGTAATTTCTTCATTTACTTGTGTATAGTTAATTGGTTTGAATATTTTTATGTCTTATACTCAGCTAAATGTGTGGTTTAAAATCTTGTTTTGGCTGCGTATATTTTAAATTCATTGTTTTGTATTTGCCAATAGAAGTAGTAATGAAGTTAATCGTGATTCATTTCAGAATTAATTAAAAACATAGTTTTTTTTAAGGGGTAACAATGATTTGTTTAGTTTTTAATTGTAAATTAGATTAATAAATAATCAAAAAAGCGATTAATTCAGTTAAATATGGCTATAAATAAAAAGATAGAAGTTGTAGGTAAAGAAATAGCATTGTATTCAAACCAATCCCAAGAGTATATTTCTCTAACGGATATGGCTAGATACCGCGATTCTGAGCGTACTAACTATATCATTCAAAACTGGATGAGAACCAGGAGTGCAATTGAATTTTGTGGATTATGGGAACAATTAAATAATCCAAATTTTAAAAGCATCGAATTCGATGCCTTTAAAAATGAATCTGGTTCGAATAGTTTTGCACTTACTCCACAAAAATGGATTGAATCAACAAATGCAATTGGCATCATTTCAAAATCTGGTCGTTATGGTGGAACATTTGCTCATAAAGATATTGCCTTTGAATTTGCTTCATGGATCAGCGCTGAATTCAAATTTTATCTCATTCACGAATTCCAACGTCTAAAAGAACAAGAAAGTAATATTCAACAAGTAGAATGGAATTTCCAACGCACTTTAGCAAAGGTTAATTACAAGATTCATACGGATGCGATCAAGGATAATATAATTCCCAAAGTCTTAGATAAACAACAAACTTCATTAGTTTATGCTTCCGAGGCAGATGTATTGAATATGGCACTTTTTGGAATGACGGCAAAACAATGGAGGGATGCAAAACCAGTTGAAAAGGGAAATATCAGGGATACTGCTACAATACAACAATTAGTAGTGCTATCTAATTTAGAAAGTATAAATGCAATGTTGATAGCGCAATCAATGCCGCAGAATGAACGATTGGTTCAATTAAACAATATCGCTATAACACAAATGAAATCATTGGTGGATAACCAACACATAAAGAAGCTTCAAGATGGGAAATAAAATTGAAAATATAACATTGATGTAATCATTCATTAGGATGCTGAATAAATTCCACCCCTTCGTGCTGGTAGAACTTGAATATATAGTCGGATATTTTTGGGTGAAATTATTAATTTATTTTAAATGAACACGGTTTAAAAACGCACGAACATTGGTATCTAAAATACAAGAATGCAACAAATAACGCCTCTAATTGTTGCATTTTTAGCAACGAATACAATTCCTTCTTGAACAATTAATGTTTTCCAATCACAAAATACCTTTTATCTTTATCCGAAAAATAGAATAAATGAGTACAATTGATTTTCGAAGTGATACTGTAACCAAGCCAAGTGAAGCGATGTTGCATTTTATGTTTCAAGCACCTGTTGGAGACGATGTTTACGGTGAAGATCCAACAGTCAATGAACTACAAGCGTTTGCTTCAGAATATTTTGGAAAAGAAGCTGCGTTGTTTTGTGCTTCAGGTACACAAGCCAATCAGATTGCAATCAATGTACATGTAAAGCCTGGAGGGGAGGTAATCTGTCATTCAGAAAGTCATATTTATAAATACGAAGGAGGAGGAATCGCTAAAAATTCAGGAGCTTCTGTGCATTTGGTTGCCGGAAATCGTGGTCGAATGACGGTGGAAGGGGTACAAGCAGCAATTAATGCAGATGATGTACATTTTCCAAGTACCGAACTTGTTTGTTTAGAGGATACAGCTAATCGTGGTGGGGGAGCAATTTATGATTTTGAAGAAATTAAAAAGATTGCAGCTTTATGTCGTTCTAACAATTTGCCTCTTCATTTGGATGGAGCACGCTTGATGAATGCCTTGGTTGTCAATAAGATTGATCCTCGAGAATATGCAGCACAATTTGATACTATTTCACTTTGTTTGTCCAAAGGATTGGGTGCACCTGTGGGTTCACTTTTGCTTGGTTCTGCTGATTTTATCCGAAAAGCACGCCGTGTTAGAAAAGTTATGGGAGGGGGGATGCGTCAAGCAGGAATTATTGCAGCGGGAGGATTGTATGCTTTAAAACATAATGTAGAACGTCTGTTGGTAGATCATCAACACGCAATGCAGTTAGGAGAGGAGTTAATCAAACAAGATTGGGTTGAATCGATTTATCCCGTTGAAACGAATATTGTCGTTGTGTGCTTGAAGGATGCAACCAAAAAAGAGCATTTTATCGCAGCGTTTAAGAAAAATGGGGTGTTAGTATCCTCTTTTGGTGAAGGAATGATTCGTTTGGTAACTCATTTGGATATTTCATCGGAAGCAATCAAACAAACGTGTGAAGTGATTAGAAAAATAAGCTAGCAACGATTGAAATTTTTAATGTTTAATTTTTAATGATTAATGTGATTGACATTAAAAATTAAACATTCATCATTCAACATTAACCAAGTTCGATACTTGTACTTTGGTAATCCAAGGGTTGATTGGAATTATTAATAATAATGTAAAGTTATTCACCATTAAACATTTATCATTCAACATTAACCAAGCTCCAGGCTTGTGCTTTTGCAGCAAACCAAGGTTTGATAGTAGGCCAAATGGTTTGAAATAATTCAGAATCACGATATTGATTAAGAGCTTTTTCATTCTCCCATTGACTGTATGTTATGAAAGTCGAGGGTGAATGAAGGTCGCGAAGCATATACATAAGATGACATCCAGGGAATGCATTAACCTTAGTAACAACTTGATCAAACAAAGTAAGAAATGCATCTACTTTGTCTTCTTGAAAATGCAATTTTACGATACGAGTCAGCATTAGAATAAAGATTCAAGTGTGTCTTTGGATCCACGTGGTGTGAATTCTACACGAACTATATCATTCAATGTAATTCCAAAAAGCGAATTAGCACCATTTTTTCTATCTTGAGAACCGTGATTAATAGCAATTTCCAAAAAGTTATTGGTATTAAAAATGGCTACTTTT
>CANGHE010000132.1 GCA_947453545.1 Flavobacteriia bacterium | reverse complement strand
GACACCCCCGATAATCAAACCGATTAAAGTACCCAATAATATTCCCATAGTATTTTCTTTAAACTATTAAAAAATAGTAATTAATAATAACTAAAGAGAATTTAGATCTTTTAAAAGTGCGTCAAGCGATTGCTCAACTTTTTCCAGTTCATTTGAATTTGTTGTAGTTGTGGATGGTGATTTCGTTGCCAATTGCAAGGCAGTCATCGCTAGTAAATCTTGCATATCTTTAACAGCATAATTCTCTTGCAACATTTTAATTGCTCGATTAATATCATCTGCTGCTTTTATTATTTTCGCATCCTCACCTTCATTAACGGTAAGTGGATATGTTCTTCCTGCGATAACAATTTTTAAAGACAATTTACTCATTCCTATTTTTTTAGAAGACTAATACAGTCATCAATTTCTTTAACTAATTCGTTAATCAACGCTTCATTGGATTCTTGAATCACTGAAGGTTGATTTAATTTGTTGGATAACACTTCTATTTCTGATTGTAATTCCACAATAGCCAATTCTTTTGTTTGAACAATGTGTAGCAAAGTACTATTATCATTCTTAACAACTTCTAATTCATTAATCAATAATGTATTTTGATTTTTCAAATGCTGAATCTCTTCTTTAGCAATTTGAAATTTTAAACGAATCTCTTGAATTATGTGTGTAATACGTTCAGACATCTAAACAAACTTTTTTACAAAAATAATATTGTAAACTGAATTATTTGTTCATTTGATGAAATACTTCTCAACATTACGTTAAGAAATAAAAAAAGCATACTATAAAGTATGCTTAAACTATCTATTAGGCTTGTGTTGTTGGAGGCCCAAATTTCATTGTAGGAGCACCTGGTGCATCTTCTTCATTGATAACACCCAACTGTTGTTCATATTTTTGAACATTGTCAATCAATGCGCGCATCAATCTTTTTGCATTCTGTGGAGTCATTATAACTCTTGATTTAACCTGTGCTTTTGGCATACCAGGCAGCATTTGAACAAAATCACAAACAAATTCAGCATTTGAATGTGTAATAATCGCAAGGTTGGAATATATTCCACTTGCTATATCTTCAGTTAGTTCAATACTTATTTGATTCTCTGTATTATTATCCATCATTCTATTAAATTAAAAAGGGGTTACTTACATAACCCCTTTTTTCAATTATTAATTTTCTTGAAGCTCTTCAATGGCTTCTTTCGAAGAAACAATCATTTTTTGGAACTTACGTGTTCCTGTACCTGCTGGGATTAAGTGTCCAACGATAACGTTTTCTTTCAATCCTAATAAGTGATCTTCTTTTCCTGAAATAGCAGCTTCATTTAACACTTTCGTAGTCTCCTGGAAAGATGCCGCAGAAATAAACGATTGTGTTTGTAAAGATGCTCTTGTAATACCTTGTAATAAAGGTGTTGAAGTAGCAGGAATAGCTTCTCTTGCTTCAGCAAGTTTTTTATCAGCACGTTTCAATTGTGAATTCACATCACGCAATTTACGAGAAGAAATAATTTGTCCAGCTCTCAATTCAGTAGAATCTCCAGCATCAGCCACAACCATCATTCCAAATAATGCGTCGTTCTCTTCCATAAAATCAGCTTTATGAACTGATTGTCCTTCCAAGAAACGAGTGTCACCACCATCAACGATTTCAACTTTCAACATCATTTGACGAACAATCACTTCAAAGTGTTTATCATTAATTTTCACACCTTGTAAACGATATACTTCTTGAATTTCATTCACGATGTACTCTTGTACTTTCGTAGGTCCTTCAATATTCAATATATCATTCGGAGTAATAGCACCATCAGATAATGGTTGACCAGCTCTTACGAAATCATTTTCTTGTACCAAGATATGTTTAGAAAGCGGAACTAAATAACGTCTTTCTTCACCTGTCTTAGAAGTAATGATAATCTCACGATTACCACGTTTGATTTTTCCAAAAGCAGCAATACCATCAATCTCAGATACAACAGCTGGGTTAGAAGGGTTACGCGCCTCGAATAATTCAGTTACACGTGGAAGACCTCCTGTAATATCCCCTGTTTTACCAGAAACTCTTGGGATTTTAACTAAGGTAATACCTGCCTCAACTTTTGCACCATCACTTACAGAAACGTGCGCATCAACTGGTAAGCTGTATTCTCTTAATACTTCTTTCGTTTTAGGATCGATAATATGAATAGCAGGGTTTTTCTTCTTATCACGAGATTCAATGATTACAATTTCAGTAAATCCTGTTTGCTCATCGACTTCTTCACGGTAAGTGATTCCCTCAATTACATTGCTATAAACAATTTTACCTGGAACTTCAGATACAATTACAGCATTATAAGGGTCCCATTTACAAATTACGTCACCTTTTTTAATTTTAATATTGTTATCAATTAACAACTCGGATCCGTAAGGAACATTTGATGTCATCAATACAACACCAGTATTTTCATCAGAAATTTTTAATTCTGCAGAACGTCCAACTACGATTTTTTTAACTCCATCAGCAGTTTTCAAATCGATAGTTCTTAACTCATCAATTTCTAATAAACCAGAAGACTTAGCCTTCATATCAGAAATATCAGTAGTATTAGAAGCGGTACCCCCTACGTGGAATGTACGAAGTGTTAACTGTGTACCAGGCTCTCCAATTGATTGTGCAGCAACTACACCAACTGTATCCCCTTCTTGTGCTAAACGGTGAGTAGACAAACTAACACCATAACATTTAGAACAAACACCTCTTCTCATTTCACATGTAAGTACAGAACGTATCTCAACTTCTTCGATTCCTGCAGCAGAAATAACTTGACCAGCATTATGCGTAATTAAATCTCCTGAACGAACGATTAACTCAGAAGTCTCAGGATTGAAAATATCATGAACAGAAGTTCTACCAACAATACGATCTAATAATGGCTCAACAATCTCATCATTTTTCTTTAATGCAGTAGCAACTAACCCTCTTAATGTACCGCAATCATTTTGATTAATGATTACATCTTGAGACACATCAACTAAACGACGTGTTAAGTAACCAGCATCTGCAGTTTTTAACGCTGTATCCGCCAAACCTTTACGAGCACCGTGAGTAGAAATAAAGTACTCAAGAATTGATAATCCTTCTTTAAAGTTAGAAAGAATTGGATTCTCAATAATCTCTTGTGCAGAAGCACCAGATTTTTGAGGTTTCGCCATCAATCCACGCATACCTGATAACTGACGTATCTGCTCTCTAGATCCACGCGCACCAGAATCAAACATCATATAAATAGAGTTGAAACCTTGGTTGTCATTTTTTAACTGATCCATTAATGTTTCAGTCAATCTAGAGTTAGTATGCGTCCAGATATCAATAATTTGGTTATAACGCTCGTTATTAGTGATAAGACCCATGTTATAGTTACCCATAACTTCTAGAACATCTTTTTCAGCTTTTTCAACAAGTAATACTTTCTCATTTGGAATGATAATATCATCCAAGTTGAAAGAAAGACCACCTTTAAAGGCCATATGATATCCTAGTTCTTTAATATCATCTAAGAATTGAGCAGTTCTAGCAGTACCAGAAATTTTCAATACATTACCAATAATATCACGAAGTGCTTTCTTAGTTAATACATCATTAACAAATCCTACTTCTCTTGGAACGTGTTCATTAAATAAAACTCGACCACAAGTAGTATCAATCATCATTAAAGCAGGCACACCATTTTCATTTAAATCATACGATTTAACTTTAATTTTAGCATGTAACTCTAATTTTCCTTCGTTATAAGCAATGATAACTTCTTCAGGTGAATAGAAAATTCCACCTTCACCTTTCACAATTCTTTCTGCAGTAGAAACTCTAGCTTTTGTAATATAATACAAACCTAGCACCATATCCTGAGAAGGTACAGCGATAGGAGCACCATTTGCAGGGTTTAAGATATTGTGAGAAGCTAACATTAATAATTGAGCTTCCAAAATTGCTGCGTTGCCTAATGGTAAGTGAACAGCCATCTGGTCACCATCGAAATCGGCGTTGAATGCAGTCGTAACAAGTGGATGTAAACGAATTGCTTTTCCTTCGATTAATTTTGGTTGGAAAGCCTGAATACCTAATCTGTGCAAAGTAGGAGCACGGTTAAGTAATACAGGGTGACCTTTTAATATACTTTCTAAAATATCCCAAACTACAGGATCTTTTTTATCAACGATTTTCTTCGCAGATTTCACTGTTTTCACAATACCACGTTCAATCATCTTACGAATAATAAACGGTTTGTAAAGTTCAGCAGCCATATCTTTTGGAAGACCACATTCGTGTAACTTTAAATCTGGACCAACAACAATTACCGAACGAGCAGAATAATCTACACGTTTACCAAGTAAGTTTTGACGGAAACGACCTTGTTTACCTTTTAATGAATCAGATAAAGATTTCAATGGTCTGTTTGATTCTGTTTTAACAGCACTTGATTTACGAGAGTTGTCAAATAATGAATCAACAGATTCTTGAAGCATACGTTTTTCATTACGTAAGATAACTTCAGGAGCTTTGATTTCAATTAATCGTTTCAAACGATTGTTTCTGATAATCACACGACGGTATAAGTCATTTAAATCAGAAGTTGCAAAACGACCACCATCAAGTGGAACTAACGGACGTAATTCAGGTGGAATAACTGGAACAACTTTCACAATCATCCATTCTGGTCTGTTATCAATACGTGTTTGAGATTCACGCATAGACTCAACAACTTGAAGTCTTTTTAAAGCTTCGTTTTTACGTTGTACAGATGTTTCTGTATTTGCACTGTGACGTAAATCAGCAGAAAGTATCTCTAAATTTAATCCTTTTAATAAATCGTAAAGAGCTTCAGCTCCCATTTTAGCGATGAATTTATTAGGATCAGTATCGTCTAAATGATGATTATCTTTAGATACAGTTTCTGATTCCAAGATATCTAAATACTCTTCTTCAGTTAAGAAATCTAAATATTTTAATGGAGAACCATCAATATGAGATGCAGTACCCGCTTGTATTACAACATAACGTTCGTAATAAATAATTTGGTCAAGTTTCTTAGTAGGTAAACCTAGCAAATAACCAATTTTATTAGGAAGTGAACGGAAATACCAAATATGCGCAACAGGAACTACTAAAGAAATGTGTCCCATACGCTCACGACGTACTTTTTTCTCTGTTACTTCAACCCCACAACGGTCACAAACGATTCCTTTATAACGAATACGTTTATATTTACCACAGTGACATTCATAATCTTTAACAGGACCAAAAATACGTTCACAAAATAAACCATCACGTTCAGGTTTATATGTTCTATAATTAATTGTTTCAGGTTTTAAAACCTCACCACTTGACTGCTCCAGAATTACTTCTGGAGAGGCAAGAGATATCGTAATTTTATTAAAACTACTTTGTTTTTTTGGTGTTTCTTTTCTAAAAGCCATTATAATTGCTTGTTTTCAAATTCAACAACTTGAGAATTAATCCATTGAAATGTTAAGTCCAAGACCTCTTAATTCGTGTAATAATACATTAAATGATTCTGGAATTCCAGGCTCAGGAATATTATCACCCTTAACTATTGCCTCGTAAGCTTTCGCTCTACCCATAACATCATCAGATTTCACTGTCAAGATTTCTTGTAGGATATTAGCAGCACCAAATGCTTCTAATGCCCAAACCTCCATCTCACCAAAACGCTGACCACCGAATTGTGCTTTACCACCTAATGGTTGTTGTGTAATCAATGAATAAGGTCCGATTGAACGAGCATGCATTTTGTCATCAACCATGTGAGATAATTTCAACATATAAATCACACCCACAGTTGCTGGTTGATGGAAACGATCTCCTGTTCCACCATCATACAAATACGTTTTACCAGATCTTGGCACACCAGCTTTATCCGTCCACTCATTAATTTCTTCTGGTTTAGCACCATCAAAAATTGGAGTAGCAAACTTAACACCTAATTTCTCACCTGCCCAACCAAGAACAGTTTCATAAATTTGACCCAAGTTCATACGAGAAGGTACCCCTAATGGATTCAATACGATGTCTACAGGAGTTCCATCAGCTAAGAAAGGCATATCTTCTTGACGAACAATGTTCGCAACAATACCTTTGTTACCGTGACGACCCGCCATTTTATCACCCACTTTCAACTTACGTTTTTTAGCAATGTAAACTTTAGCCATCTTAACAATTCCTGCTGGCAATTCATCACCTACAGAAATATGGAATTTTTTACGTTTGTAAGTACCCAATAAATCATTAGCCTTAATTGTAAAGTTATGAATAACTCTACCAATCAACGTATTGATATCAGCTTCTGCAGTCCAACTTGATGGATTAACAATTGAATAATCAATTGACAACAACGCTTTTTGAGTAAACTTACTACCTTTCTTAATAATCTCTTCTTTGAAATTATTGAATACTCCATTTGATTTAGTCTCACCTAAAATACTCAACAGTTTATCAACTAGTTTTTCTTTTAATGTATTAAAATCTTTTTCGTATTCTGAATCCAAAGATTCCAAAATTGGTTTATCTTGAGCCTTAGATTTTCTGTCTTTAACAGAACGAGAGAATAATTTTTTATCAATAACAACACCACGTAAAGATGGACCTGCTTTCAAAGAAGCATCCTTAACATCACCTGCTTTGTCACCAAAGATAGCTCTTAATAATTTTTCTTCAGGAGAAGGATCTGTTTCACCTTTTGGAGTAATCTTACCGATTAGGATATCACCTTCTTTAATTTCTGCTCCTATACGAATTAAACCATTTTCATCTAAGTCTTTAGTCGCTTCTTCACTAACATTTGGAATATCAGAAGTTAATTCTTCCATACCTCTCTTAGTGTCACGTACTTCTAGTACGTATTCATCAATATGAATAGATGTAAAGATATCATCACGAACAACTTTCTCAGAAATAACGATCGCATCCTCAAAATTATACCCTTTCCAAGGCATGAATGCAACTTTTAAGTTTTGACCTAAAGCCAATTCACCTTGTTGCGTAGCATAACCTTCACAAAGAACTTGACCTTTCTCAACTCTATCACCTTTTTTAACAATAGGTTTCAAGTTAATAGTCGTACTTTGATTTGTTTTTTGGAATTTAGTCAAGGCATAATGTTTCGTTTCGCTATCAAAACTAACTAACTTATCATCCTCATTCCAGTCATAACGAATAACTATTTCATTTGCATCTACATATTCAACAACACCAGAACCTTCAGCATTAATTAACACACGAGAATCACGTGCTACTAAACGCTCAATACCAGTTCCAACGATTGGAGAATTTGGTTTCAATAAAGGAACCGCTTGACGTTGCATGTTAGATCCCATCAAAGCACGGTTGGCATCATCATGTTCCAAGAAAGGAATTGAAGAAGCT
>CANGHE010000131.1 GCA_947453545.1 Flavobacteriia bacterium | reverse complement strand
ATACTGTCGAATTTGGATGTAAAAAATCCAGAGTCAAGAATGACTATAAAGGAATAAACCTCACCATCTGTAGTAAAAAACTTGAGGTTAAGGGTGGTGTATTTGTATGAGTGAAAGTGATGATTTAAAGTCACAAGGGTTTGGACAGAACCCCGTCAATAAAAAAATTAGTTTTAATGAGATAAAAAACTGTTCAAAGTATAAAAATGTAACTGAAGACGAAGCTAATAGGATAATTGAAAGTCTTCAACAATTAAGTATAATAATTTTTAAAAAGTATGAGAATGAATATAGGAGAATTTAGTTCTTTAGGAAAGAAGAAAGAGGTCAAAAAGAATGAAAATAAAGGGATGTTAGTTTACACGAGAGTTAGTAGTAAAGACCAAGAATCAAACAAAAGTTTGATAGTACAATTAGAGCAATCAAGAAAATTTGCAAGCGCTAATAAATTTGAAGTTTTAGGTGAATTTGGAGGTACTTATGAGAGTGCTAGTGGTGACTTTACTAGAAAAGAATTTAGTAGGCTAATTAACCATGTAAGGAGCATGAAAGATAAGCCATATGGTATATTATTGAATACAATAAATCGTTTTTCTCGCACAGGTGGAAGTGGTGTCGCATTAGCAACTGATTTAGTTGAAAGTATGGGGGTACATTTATTTGATGTAAGTACTGGCAAGGATACAACTACAGAAGAAGGGAAATTAGAAATTTATAGAGATTTATTAAAAGCTCGTCAAGAAAACCTTGATAGAATGAAGCATACATTACCAGGTATGGAGAAGTATTTACGAGAAGGAAATTGGTTAGGTGTTGCTCCTCGTGGCTATGACCAATATGGTCCAAAAGTTAAAGATATGAGGTTGTATAGTCCAAAACAAAAGATTGTGATTAATCATGAAGGTGAATTACTAAAGAAAGCATGGAGATGGAAATTGGAAGGAGATAAAGATTTTATCATAATACAAAAATTAGCCGAATTGGGATTAAAACTTTCTAAACAAGCAGTAAGTGATATGTGGCGAAATCCTTTTTACACTGGGCTAATTGCTCATAAACTTCTAGATGGTGATGTTGTCAAGGGTAATTGGGAGTTTTTAGTTAAACCTTATGATTTTATGATTATTCAAGAAATGTTGAAAGTTAACAATGTAGGCTACAAGCAAGATAAAACTAATTCTAACAGACCTTTAACTGGATTTGTAAGATGTGAATGTTGTGGTAATAAATTGACTGGCTATGAAGTGAAATCTAAAGGATTGCATTATTATAAATGTCAAGGATGTGAAAAAGGGTCAATCAATGCAGATACTACTATTAAGTCCAAATTAAAGGGTGCTAATAACCTTTTTCAAGAATTATTATCAAATATTCAGTTAACTGATGATTTAAAAGATTTATTCCAAAAACAATTAAGATATACCTATGAGGCATTGAATGGAGAGTCTGAACAAGAAAATACTATCATTAATAAGAATCTTGAAAAATTAGAGAAGGAATTAAAAGAATTGAAGATGCGAAATGCAAAAGGGTTAATAGATGATATTGAGATATACAATGAGTTAAAAATGGAATTAGAAGAAGGTATTACCGAGTTAAAACGAAAATTGAATATTGAGAATTCTCAAATATCTAACCTAGATAAATTTATAGATTATTCAGTAAGTATAAGTTCAAACATCAATAATTACTGGAGTTCTAGCGATATTTATACAAAGAAGCGTATCCAAGAATTAGTGTTTCCAGAGGGAATTACATTAGACATTAAAAACCGACGATATCTAACCAAAAAAACCAATAGTGTGTTTGAGATAAGTTCAGCAATATCAGGGGGTTCAGAGGGTATAAATGAAAACGGTTCAGAAGAAACTTCTGAACCGTCATCGATGGTAGCGGGGGCCCGACTCGAACGGACGACCTTCGGGTTATGAGCCCGACGAGCTACCAACTGCTCCACCCCGCACTCTATTCAAATAAAGTACTAAACTTTAATTGCGGTACAAAGATATAATTTGTTTCTTTGTACTCCAAACTTATTTTAATAAAAATTAAATAAAAATGTCACACAAAGCAGGTTTTGTCAACATCGTTGGAAGTCCAAACGTAGGTAAATCAACGCTAATGAACCAATTAGTCGGTGAAAAGTTATCTATTGTTACTTCAAAAGCACAAACAACCAGACACCGAATTCATGGAATTGTGAATGAAGAAGACTATCAAATTGTGTTTTCTGACACTCCTGGAGTGGTAAATGCAGCATACAAACTGCACGAACAGATGATGAGTTACGTTGAAAATTCATTCAAAGACGCAGATATTTTACTTTTTATTACAGATATTTATGAAAGTGAAATGAATCATGAAGCAACATTGGAACGTATTAAAAAATTACGTATCCCTGTTTTATGTATCGTTAATAAAGTAGATCTTGGAAAACAAGAACAAGTTGAAACACGTTTAGCTTATTGGAAAGACAAATTACCAAATGCAGAAGTAATCGCTGTTTCTGCTTTACATGGTTTTGGTAAAGATTGGGTATGGACACGTATTTTAGAGTTATTACCTGAAAATCCTCCTTATTTTGACAAAGAAGATTTATCTGACCGTCCAGTGCGTTTCTTCGTGTCAGAAATGATTCGTGAAAAAATCTTCCTTCATACGGATAAAGAAGTTCCGTATTCTTGTCAAGTAGAAGTTGACTCTTATGAGGTAGAAGAAAATATCATTCGTATTCGCGCGATTATTGTTGTTGAACGTGATTCACAAAAGGGAATCATTATTGGTAAAGGAGGAGAGATGTTGAAACGTATCGGTAGAGAAGCACGTAAAGACATTGAAAACTTTGTTGGGAAAAAGGTATTTTTGGAAACTTTTGTGAAAGTGGATAAGGATTGGAGGGAATCAGAAATTAAATTGAAAAAATACGGGTATTAAATTATGGCAAATATTATAGCAATTGTTGGTCGTCCGAATGTAGGTAAATCAACACTTTTTAATCGTTTAACTGAATCTCAGAACGCGATTGTAAAAGAAATAAGCGGTGTTACACGTGACCGTATATATGGAAGAGGGGAATGGAATGGTACACCTTTCTCTGTAATTGATACAGGGGGGTATGTACATGGTTCGGATGATATCTTTGAAGGTGAAATCCGTAAACAAGTAAAATTAGCAATTGAGGAAGCGTCTGTAATCATTTTTATGGTTGACGTAACAACAGGTATCGTAGACTTAGATGAAACAGTGGCTGCAATGTTACGTAAGTCTAAAAAGAAAGTTTTTGTTGCTGCTAATAAGGTAGATAACACACAGCGTTATGGACTTTCTTCTGAATTTTGGTCTTTCGGATTAGGGGATGTTTATGATTTATCGGCAACGAATGGTGGTGGAACAGGTGAATTGTTGGATGATGTAGTGAATGCTTTTGATAAATCTGCTGCTTTTGAGGAAGAATCAGAATTACCACGTATCGCTATTGTTGGAAAACCAAATGTGGGCAAATCCTCGTTTGTAAACGCGATTACAGGACAAGAACGTAACATTGTTACAGATATCTCTGGAACAACGAGAGACGCGATTAATACGCGTTATAAAGCCTTTGGATTTGACTTTATGTTAGTGGATACAGCAGGTATTCGTAAAAAAGCAAAAGTTACAGAAGATATTGAGTATTATTCTACCTTGCGTTCGGTTAGAACAATTGAAAGTTCAGATGTATGTATCTTAATGATTGATGCAACAGAAGGAATTCAAAAGCAAGATTTGAATATCTACTATATGATTGAAAAAAATCATAAAGGAGTTGTTGTATTGGTTAATAAATGGGATTTAGTTGAAAAAGACCATATGACCATGATGCAGTACGAAGAAAAATTGAGAGAGGAATTAGCTCCGTACAACGACGTTCCAATTATTTTTACTTCAACGGTTACAAAACAACGTATTCACAAAGCGTTGGAAACGGCAATGGAAGTTTACCAAAACAGAATCAAGAAAGTTTCTACTTCTGAATTGAACGATTTATTGTTGCCAATTATTGATGCTACTCCTCCGCCATCTGTAAAAGGAAAATATGTAAATATCAAATATGTTACGCAATTACCGACTCATGCTCCTGCATTTGCGTTTTTCTGTAACTTACCTCAGTATTTACCAGATAGTTACAAACGTTTCTTGGAGAATAAAATTAGAGATAACTTTAACTTTACTGGAATTCCGATTCGTATATTTATTCGTAAAAAATAATTAGATTTTTCTTCATCATTTAATTTAATAAACCGTGGAAATATTTCTGCGGTTTTCTTTTTTAAATAGATTAAAAGTTTCTTTTTTCTTTTATTAAATCAATGTTTCCTTTATTTTTGCCATTCAATTTTATCGTTATGAAAAAAGTTTTAGTAATTGGTGCTGGAGGTCAAATTGGAACTGAATTAGTTCTAGAGTTGCGTAAGCGTTTTGGAAATAATCAAGTTATTGCAGCAGACGTAAAAGAAACATGTTCTGAAGCTTTGAGTAATGGCCCGTATATTCAGATGGATGTACTTGATAAAGAAAATGTTAGAGAGTATATTATAAATGAAAAACCAGACGATGTATATTTATTAGCGGCATTACTTTCTGCAACTGCTGAGAAACATCCTGATTTTGCTTGGAAATTAAATATGGAGGGATTGTTCACAATCTTAGAACTAGCGAAAGAAGGGCAAATAAAAAAGATTTTTTGGCCAAGTTCTATTGCTGTTTTCGGACCTACAACTCCAAGGGATAATACACCACAATACACTGTGATGGAGCCAACAACAATTTATGGAATTTCTAAGTTAGCAGGTGAACGTTGGTGTGAATATTACTTCAATAAATATGGTGTTGATGTACGATCTATTCGTTACCCAGGTCTGATTTCATATACTAGTCTGCCTGGTGGAGGAACAACAGATTATGCAGTTGATATTTTCTACCACGCTAAGAAAACAGGTACTTATACATCTTTTTTAAATGAAGAGAGTGCGCTACCAATGATGTATATGGAAGATGCAATTCGTGCTACGATCGAATTAATGGAAGCTCCTAAAGAGAATGTTAAAATTCGTTCAAGTTATAATTTAGCAGGATTAAGCTTTACTCCAGCAGACTTAGCGAATGCAATACAAAAAGAACAAGGAAATTTTGAAATTACCTATGCACCAGATTTTAGACAAGCAATTGCTGATAGTTGGCCAAATTCAATTGATGATAGTGCTGCTAAAAATGATTGGGGTTGGAGAGAAAAATACGACTTACATCAGATGGTTAAAACGATGTTAGAAAATGTTGATATTTCAAAATTAAATTAATATATTTACGAAATTCGAAATAAACTATTTTATTAAGCAATGATTCGTTCAACTTTATTATTTAAATGTTTATTGATTATCTGTATGTTAGCGCCAGGTTTATTTGGCGTGAACTTATATGGTCAAAAAACAAATAAAAAAGATGATGAAGGTAAAAAGCAAGGGAAATGGATTTATTTTGGAAAAGATCGTCCAAACTCTGGTTATCCTGATGAAGGAAAAATAGAAGAAGGTAACTATAAGGATGATAGAAAAGAAGGTTTTTGGACTAAATATCATTACGATGGTAAGACCCCTAAACTGAAAGGTGAATATGACAATAATCGCCCTAAAGGTCATTACACTAAATACCATGAAAACGGTAAGGTAAAAGAAGTAGGTAATTTTGAGCGTGATAAATATTTAGACACATTAAAACGTTTTCACGAAAATGGTCAATTAGAGTATATTGCTAATTACAATGAACAAGGAAAGGAAGACGGACCAATCTCCTATTTTTATGCAAATGGTCAGGTTGAATTTGAATATATTGCAAATGACGGTCAGCCAGTTGGCAAAGCAATTCGATATTATGAAAATGGTGATATAAAGGAGATTATAGAATATAATTCAGATGGTTCTCTCGGAAAGAGTATTGTAAAAGAAATGGTATCACCACCTGTAATTGTGAAAGATCCAGGAGCCTCTAAAGAAACAACTACTAAAGTTGTAGCTCCAAAAATTAAAGATGGTAAATTTAATCCTAATGGGTATAATAAAGTGTATAATGCAAATGACGAGTTATATCAAGATGGCGAATTTAAAGATGGTCGTTTGTATAACGGTAAAATGTATGTATATGATTCAGATGGTATCTTATTGAAAGTTAAAATTTACAAAGATGGTTTATACCATTCTGATGGACAACTATAATAAATACATTATAAAAGAGAAAGGCTCAACATATGTTGAGCCTTTCTCTTTTATAAAGTCAAATTAATTTGAGATATGTTTTAAATGCATATCATAAATCATACCATCAGAGAGTCCAATTTTAGGTACATAGAATGAATTTACGTGTAATTCCTTAAATATATATGTGTAAATATCACAAGCAGGCACTATTACGTCTGCTCTGTCTGGCTTTAACTGAAATTGTTCAACACGTTCATCTAGCGTCAGCTCGTTTAATTGATTTCGAAGTTTAATCATCTGATAAAGTTTGATAGGACTGAGTTGTTTTATTCCTAGCATTTTATGAACTTTATTGATATTACCTCCAGTTGCGAAGTAATTGTGTTCTATACTTTCGTCGATATTTGTATGTAACCAAGTTTTTATTTCTTTCCAAATTTCAGGATTAGTTTTTCCTTTTAACATACGTACCGTACCAATTTGAAATGATTTTGCAGCTACACGTTCACCTCGTTCAAATACACTAATTTCAGTACTACCACCTCCAACATCGATTACAATGAAAGGAGCGGTTTTGTCAAAATCCAATAAAAAGAAAGTCCCAAAAATGAGTCGCGCTTCTTCATCTCCTGAAATAACATCGATTTCAATTTTTGTTTCTTTGGCTATTTTTTTTGCAACTTTATCGCCATTTTTTGCTTCGCGCATAGCAGAAGTAGCACAAGCACGTAATTCGTGTACATTAAAAATTTCAGCAATAAGTTTGAAAGCCTTCATTGTTTTGATGAATTCTTCTTCCTTTGTAGGTGTGATTTCACCATTTTCAAATACATCACCACCTAAACGGAGTGGTAATCGGGTATAGGAAAGTTTCTTAATGAAGTCGTGTCCTTTGTCATGGCATACCTCTCCAATCAACAAACGTGCTGCATTGGTTCCTATGTCTATTGCTCCGAATTTCATACTTGAAAATATTAAGTATAGCGAAGTTAATAATTTGAATGAAGTATCTTTGAAAAAAGTAAAAAAATGGAATTGCAATCGTGGGGTTTATTTGGACTATTTTGTGCTAGTTTTTTGGCGGCAACTATTTTGCCATTTAGTTCTGAGGCAATTTTGCTTTTCTTTTTATCTAATCATGTTGATCCATGGATTTGTCTGATTATTGCTTCCTCGGGAAATATTCTTGGTGGAATTACAAATTTGGGAGTAGGTTATTTAGGAAATCCATTAT
>CANGHE010000130.1 GCA_947453545.1 Flavobacteriia bacterium | reverse complement strand
GTTCACGTTTCAGGATTGGTTGATGAAATCAGAGAAAATGACGAGGTAACATTCGAACTTCAAGAAGGAAAAAAAGGTTTAAATGCAGTAAACGTAAAACAAGCATAGTTTTAGATTTATTTATTTATTGACTTTTGAGGCTAAATTTTGTTTAGCCTCTTTTTTTG
The DNA here is from genome assembly GCA_947453545.1 of Flavobacteriia bacterium. Classification (GTDB taxonomy): domain Bacteria; phylum Bacteroidota; class Bacteroidia; order Flavobacteriales_D; family Crocinitomicaceae; genus CANHVK01. The sequence continues at coordinate 7,313 of CANGHE010000130.1, read as the reverse complement.
TCTCTATTTTTCTATACTACATATATATGTTGTGCAAATTTTTGACTTACGCGTGTGATTTTATTATTCACTAAAATTTCAATAGACGCATCAAACTCCTGTTTTGAGACCACTTTAATTTCGTTATTGATTCCCAACCCTATCTCTACAACATAATTTAAAAACGCAGCTGAATTATCTTTTACAGAAACCATTTTACATTCTTTACCTACTTGAATATCTGAAAGCATTTTTTTAGGAATGAAATCAAATTCACCCATTGCATTGGGAATTGGATCCCCATGCGGATCATTTTTGGGATACCCTAAAAACTTATCTAATTTCTCAATGAGTTTATCCGATTTTATATGCTCAAGTTGTTCAGCAACTTCATGCACCTCATCCCAGGTAAAATCTAACTTCTCGTATAAAAAAGTTTCCCATAATCGGTGTTTACGAAGAATCTGTACTCCCATAACCTTACCTTGTTCAGACATGAAAATTTTGCCGTATTTCTCATATTCTATCAACTCTTTTTGACGCAACTTCTTTAACATATCATTAACGGAAGATGGTTTAACATCAAGACTATGAGCTAATTCATTGGTACCTACTCCTAGTTCTTCATTTCCTTCCAAAGAAAGATATAATATCGCCTTTAAATAATTTTCTTCAGTAATTGATAACATAAAACAAAATTACAATTAATATTTTGATGCTTTATTTCGAATTTGATAAACTAAATACAAGAATGCGATTGATGATGAAACCAATCCAATTAAAAATGAATTTGAAGCAGATTTATATGTATTATCATAAACAAACAATGTCAAAAAGGAACCTGTCATAATACCTACTTCTAAGGCAATAAACATAGTTCCTGCACCAACACCTCTTCTACTAACATCTGACAAATCAGCTGTCCATGCAAATAAAGAAGGGCTATTCACTCCAGTAGCAAGTCCAAAAATAATGGAAGCAATTGTATATACAAGAATATTCGTTGCTAAGGACAAAATTAACATACTCACAATCAGCAAACTTACTCCTATTAATAAAGATTGTCTTCTTCCTATTCGATCAGATAATGTACCAGTAAATAAACGAACAAAAATAGTAGTCAAAACATAAAAAAGGAAAAACCACCCCTTATTGCTTATACCTAGATATTCTGAAATATCGGGTGTTAAGACGAAAACTACTCCCGAACACATCGAAGTTAAAAACATTACCACAGCTGATGGAATTACACTCACATCAATCACATCATTACTTTTTATAATCAATTGATTGAGATTAAAAGAAACCTTATCTTTTAATGTTTCACTCACAAAATAGAGTAGCACTAAAGAAATTACCACACATAAAAACGAAGTAATAAATAACCAATTAATCCCAATAGTATTTGCAATAGGCGTACCTGCTACTTGTCCAACTCCAATTCCTAATGAAATAAATGTTCCCCATACCCCCATACCTGTTCCTCTCTTTTCAATGGGTAAAATATCTGTAATTAATGCTGTTGCACCTGTTGGAGCAAATCCTACACTAAAACCATGAAAAAAACGTAGTAATAAAAAAAATAGAATGGTATGCGCAAAGGAATACGAAAGGGCAACAACAGAGCACATAATGAAACCAATCAAAATAACTTTTTTTCTTCCAATGAAATCAGCCAACTTACCAGAGAAAGGCCTTGATATAGCAGCTGAAATTGTAAAAACAGTGATAATCAAACCTTTTTTATTCCCCCCTCCTAAATCAGTTATAATTCCATTCATTTCAGGCATAATAAGATTAAAACTTATCATAAAAAAAAGCATTGACAAACAAGTCAACCAAAAATTTAAAGAGTACTTACCAAACATCAAATTCCATAAAAAAGAAAACCCTTTGTTGCATACAAAGGGCTCGAATAATTATTTATTTTCCTTAGCGTGTTCCTCCTCTTCAGGATCTGGTGGAAACAATTTAGGCTCATTCTTTTTACCCTGAAGGTGATCTAACATATCTTCTAACTGTGAAATTGAAAGACTCTTAGCAATGATTTTCTTGTCTTTATCTAAAACAAAAATCTTGGGAGTAGAAAATATATCATACGTCTCTTGATAATTTAACGATTCAACAGTAGTGAATTGTGGTACAAATTTTCTAGCATCTTCAAGTGCGGCTTTATATAATTTTTCAGTTAAAGCTACATTAATAAAATTTAAATTATTTTCTTTAATAAACTTTTTCCATTTATTAAAATCTTCTCCTATTGCCTTACCAATGGCAAATACTTCAATATTTCTTGTTTTTAATTTTTTCGAGTAAAGCTCACCTAATTTAGGTGTAGTTTTCTTACAATGTCCACACTCCGGATCCCAAAAGTATAAAATAGTATAATCAGACTTTAAACTATAAAAATCACGCCATTTTGTGTCCGAAGTATCCAATAAAGTAATATTCGGTGGTACTACACCTTGTACCAAATTTTTATACGTCTCTACTTTTTTACATAAATCTTTTAATTTATCATCTTCCATCCAAGTTATATTTGTTTTGCCATTTGGATTTTTAACACAATAATAGCGTTGCCCCATTCTAACAAAAACTTTATCCATTCCCATGATATTAGACTTTTCAAAATTGGAAGTTATATATGTTAAACAGTATTTAAACATCTCTGAGGAAGGATTTAACTTGTCAACAAATCGATAAGCATATTTAACCACAGTATCCGGATGTGGGATTAACATTTTAGGACTGAAATAAAACTCCAGTTTATTATGAAAAACAGGAGTGTTTAATAGATTATCTTCATTTAAATCAATATTATCAAAATAATGATCTCGGAAATAGTTATAACTAAAATTAGAATCTAACAAAGACCCATCAGACTTTTTAGGAGATTCTGGTATATCAACATCCATAGACATTTTAACAATTTTACCAACCAATGTAGAGGGATTATTGTTTACTATGTTTTTTTGATATGCAATAACATTCTTAGTAATATTTTCTAAATCAATTGAAAGTTTTTTATACGTTTCGTCATCTTTTTTTTGCTTATCTCTTAGCTCTTTCAGTTCTTTCGATTTCACACTTTGTTCATTCATGAAAGAAATATAATTCAAAAACAATATATTTTCATTTGACTTTTTAACTTTCATTGCCTTAACGAAATCTGGACCTTGGGTTTCTAACTGAACCTCGTCATTATTATATATAAAATCAAACAACCTTTGTCCTGATAATAACAATGCTAAAACTCCTGGTTTTTGCTTTTTTCCATCAAACTCAACTACACCTCCTTTCATTTGGGCTGTATCCGCATAATACATTCCCTTACCATAATATTTTACAAGAAATACTGTTGTATCTTTTTCACCTGTTACTTTTAATTTAATTTTCTGAGAAAAAGCAAACGCAGAGAAAATTAACGAAAGCAATAAAATTATCTTATTCATAAATTGATATTTAATAATTACAACTGACTTCAAAAGTAGAAAAAATACTACCTAATCAATGTTAAAACTTGCTAAAATTGTTTTCTAACATTTCTATACGTGTTTAACCTTGTTAGTATGACAAAAACAATAAAAATAAAAGTTATTACATAAATCGTTACAAAAGATAATGAAACATCTATCATCAAACCAGCATTTAGTATTATAGAATCAAGTAATTGCTTTATAATGTAAAATAAAAGAAAACCTGCGAAACACATTATTCCTAAGAAAAAAGAAAGGTATAAAGTGAATTGCCTCACTATATTTCGGACTGTATAACCTATTCGTAATAACACACGGATTTCATAGGCCGTTTTTGAAATCAATAGTTGTACATATTGAATTATTACTAAACAACTTAACAGCATTGCTAAAATCGAAACGACTAAAATAGTTGATAATAAAATACTTATCATACTTTTCAATTTTCCGGCAATTAAATGCGCATTTTTTGCTTCTAGATGATGTGACTTAAAGAATGACTCCACTAAACCAAACTGTCCGTCTTTTGACTCAAGTATCAACTGACTAACTTTTTCTTGGTTTACATTTCCAAATGCTCGTTTACCAAATTTCATAAAAGATTGAGGAACCAAAATCGAAGAAACTTCATTTGTAAATCCTATTATTTTCGCTGGAAAATTGGCACTCCCCCTTTCGTTAGATAATGTTAATTTGAATTTTATATCCATTGCTATTTCATCTGAGACAACTGGAATTCCAGAAGAACTCATAAATGTATTAAGCATCATCAAAAAGTCTCTTGGTAGAATGATTGGAACGACTGAATCCGTTTGGTTCCATTTCCATGCCGAAGAATGTACATCCAAGAAAGAGGTATCTACACTTTGTATAAAAACGTCAGATCGAAAATAAGGCACCAAAGGGTCTTCCGTTTCAAAGGAAACAGCAAAATTATTACTTGAAATAGGTTCTACAGCTAATAGAAAGGCTTGCTCTTTATAAAAACGAAGTTCTTCATCAGAAAAATCCGTAACACCTAGGTTTAATGATGTTGAACTACTAACTTTTTTTTGAACAATGAAAATATTAGGACCAAGCGCATCCTTTTCTTCACCAAAATCATTCACTTTGATCAAGTAATGAAGCGAAATTAAAGTAAAAACAATACCAAGTAACCCACCCAAAAGCGCAACATACAACTGTTTCTTATCCTGATACTTAAACAATAAACTTCTTAACATCTTACAAATATAAATGTTGATCCCATTTCATTGAATAATCCTCACCCAATGTCGTAAGTAATACCCCTGAATTGTTTATTTCAGCTTTCTCAAGAACAAGTTCTAAACAAATATCGGTATTAACTTTATCCAAATGAGAGAAAGGTTCATCTAAAAACAACCAATCAAAAGGCTGTAATAAAGACCTTACTACAGCAACTCTCTGTTGTTGCCCCATAGATAAATTACCGCATTTTTGTTCCCACTTATCCTTCAAACCTACTCTTTCAATTAATTGTGCCATTTCTTTTTCAGAATAACTATTTGTCAATTGATTTTTTAATAACAAATTATCTTTCACAGATAAATTCGGAAACAATTGTAGATCTTGAAAAACAGCTGATATTTTGTTTCTTCTCAACTCCGACCAATCATTCATTGAAAAAGTAGAAATCGCATTGCCATCAAAGTATACTGTACCATCATAATCACTTCGAACTCCAAATAGTAAAGCAATTAATGTCGATTTTCCTTTACCGCTATAGGCATCTGCAATTACCTTTTGCCCCTGAAAAAGTTCTATTCGAGCATTCCAAATGGATGTTGCTGAATGGGACATCGAAGCCAATGGATGTGGTAAAACGTTTTCTAGTTTTATATTCATAAATGAAAAAGTATAGCCCTAACTATGCTTAGAAAGTATTGTTAAAACTTCTTGTAATTGATTATCTAAGGTAACTGATTCCAACCAATTGGCATCCAAATTTCTTCTAAACCAAGTAAGTTGTCTTTTTGCGTATCTTCTTGTATTTCTTTTGATTAATTCAATAGCTTCTTCCAAAGTTAACTCATTATCGAAATATTTAAATAATTCAGAATAACCTACCGTTTGTAGACTTTGTAGATTTCTATACTCGTAGACAGATCTTACCTCATCTTCTAATCCCGCTTCTATCATCCAATCAACCCTTATATTAATACGATCATACAATACAGACCTATCCAAATTAATAACAAAACGAATAGATTTAAAATCCCTTTTTGGTTTACTCGAATTTTGAAGAAAAATAGAATATGGCTTACCTGTTAGTCGATATACTTCAATTGCACGAAAGACTCTTAACGGATTCGCTTTATCTACTTGATAAAAGTAATCAGAATCAACCTTTTCCAACTCTATCAATAAACTATCTAATCCTTCTACTTCGTATTGATTTTGAATCTGTTCTCGAATAGACTTATCGGTAGGAATATCATCCAACCCTTCACAAAGTGCATCTATATATAATCCGGACCCACCCACCAATATTACTTGATCGTATTTTGTAAACAAATCTGAAAGTATATCTAAAGCTTGACTTACGTAATCTGCAACAGTGATAGAATCGTGAATCGAATGGGAATCAATAAAATAATGTTGAACACCATCTTGCTCAATCAATAGAGGTTTAGCTGTTCCTATGGCAACTTCTTTATAAAACTGCCTTGAATCAGCAGACAGAATAATGGTATTTAATTTTTTAGCAAGTGCAATTGCTAATGCTGTTTTTCCACTCGCAGTTGGGCCTTGAATTACAATTAATTGCTTATCCATTTATTCAAACATCATTGAGAGTGTTGTATAACGATTATATACTTGCCTCACGTAATTAACCGTTCTTTTCCCCCTACCTTTTTTCAGAGCCAACTCGACATTATCATCCCAAACATTAGGATTTAGCCCAAGTTGTTTTGCTCGACTTTGAGCTCTTTCGATTGGTGAATGACCCGCATTATAAGTAGCTAATGCAAACTTTATACGCTGATGTCTGTTTGGAATCTTCTTCCAAAGTTGCATATCTCCGTGGATTTTTTTCATCCCTGCTTTAATTTGAGAAGAAGGTGAAGAATCAGGATGAACACCATATCTTTTTCCTGTACTTGGCATAAATTGCATCAATCCAAATGCACCGCCTTTTCCTTTAATATAAGGTTTGAAATTTGATTCTTGTTGAACTATAGCAGCAATCAAGTGCCAATCTTCATCGTATTTATTTGCTTCTTTTTTAAATAAATTATCAAAAGCAGATAATCTCCCCCCTCCTAAATCTAAAAAATCTTGATATGTCAATTCTGACATTTCTTTTCCGAAAAAATACTTTTGCTTCAAGAATCGATAATGTGGCGTATATCGAAACTTTCTTAACCAACTATTCAATCTATATTTCAACAAGGGTGTGTTTTTGCGTAAACCAAAAGCAATTTGTTGTTTTAAACTAAGTCTAAGATGATGATCTAAGTTTTTATACATAAAACTATTCGCAACCGCTATATGATTATCTACGATAGTATAATCTATTTTTCTTTCTGCAACTTGTTTTATTAATTCTTCTGGAGTGACCTTTCCTTCAACTGCATTAATGTAAATTGAATCACCAATCTCTTGTTCAAGATACTTTAAGCGATGATAGTAACTTGAATTTTTCCATACTGTTACTTTTTTTCTAACCAGTTGAATTGGATCTTTGATATAAGTTGGTGTAGAATCATTTGGCATTCTCTGAATTAACACCTGCGAAGTTCTCAAATACGGTGTTGAAAAATCCATTTTCATTCTCCTGTCCTTTGTAATTGTATAACTACAAGCCAAAATTTGAGCATCACCAACTAAGAGTTG
>CANGHE010000129.1 GCA_947453545.1 Flavobacteriia bacterium | reverse complement strand
ATCCGCCATATCCTGAATCAAAAATACCAATGGGTTTTTGCATATGCTTCGTTATGAAAACTTGTTTGTCAAAAATAAAGAAAGGCAACCATATGGATTGCCTTTCTTTTAATTATTTCAAAAAACTATTATTTTTTTGGTGCTTCAATAGCATCTAATTTTAATAATTCTACTAACACTTCTGCTGTTAAATCAGTCCCACCTTTAAAGTATAAAGTTGAAGTTTCATCAATTACATAGTTGATTTTTTTAGCTGTTGCTATATGATCAACTGCTTTTTGAACTCGTTTCAATATTGGAGCATTTAGTTCATTTCCTAACATTTGAATTTGTTGTTGTAATTCTTGCTCACGTTGTTGCATAGCTTGTTGTTTTTTTTGAATTCTTTCTTCTTCGTATTGTTTCATCACTGGAGTTAATGTAGCTTGTTCAGCCATATACTTAGAATATATTTTTTGTAATTCTGTTTCCATGTCTTTTAATTCTGCAACACCTTTTTGTTCAAAATCACTGATTTGTTGCATAGCAACTTTACGAGATGGTAAGGTATCTAACAATTTTTGTGTGTTTACATGACCAATTTTTGTTTGTGCAATTGACGTGAACGATACAAAAATTGCAAATACTAATACTAACTTCTTCATTTTGTTATTTTGTTATTTATGGTTTATAATTAGGGTTTTAGCCCCATTTCTTTTATTACTTCATCACTCAAATCAAATTTTTTATCTGCATATATAAGATTGCTTTGATTTGCTTTGTCGAAAATAAATGTATAGCTTCTTTTAGATGCAACTTTTTGCATTGCATCATATACTTTATCTTGAATTGGTTTAATTAACTCTTGTCTTTTTTGAAAATATTCTCCAGATACTCCAAAACGCATTTTTTGAAGTTCTATGACTTCATTCTCCATTTTAAGTAATTCATCAGAACGCTTTTCTTTTTCTTCGGTAGGTAATAAAACTTCTTCCTTATTGAAAGTTTCTTTTTTTTGATTTAATAATTTATAGCGTTCTTCGATTTCTTTCGTCCAGCGATCAGCCATTTTATCTAAACGATCTTTAGCTTCTTTGTATTCTGGCATTTTTGAAAGAATGAAGTCTGAGTTAATGAACCCATATTTTTGAGCGCTACTATAAGTAGATGATAGTAGTAAAATCAAAAAAGAGAAAATTAATTGCTTCATTAACAAATCAAATTAGTATTCAAATATACGTTTAAAATCAAAATTTATTATAATTCGCCTAAATTCATTCCTATTGTAAAATTTAATTTACCAAAGTACCCCTTTTGTTGGATAGATTGATCAGAGCCTCCAGGAACTCTATATCCTTGTGAATGGGGGTCTAGGTAGTCAAATCCCCAGCCATAATCTAATCCTAACATACCAAACATTGGTAAAAACACACGTATACCCATACCTGCTGAACGTTTTACATTAAATGGGTTAAATGCTTTAAGTGATGGGAATGTATTTCCTGCCTCACCAAAAGCTAAAACATAAAAAGTTGCTTGCGGATTTAATGATATTGGATATCTTAACTCCATTGTATATTTTGCGATCACTGGATCACTTGCTTGACTTGACAAGCTATTATCATTATATCCTCTCAAAGCAATGATTTCACGACCTCCTAATTGATTCATTCCAGAAAGACCATTTCCTCCTAACGAAAAGCGCTCGAACGGTGTTAATCCTTTTGATGCACTATAACCTCCCATAAATCCAAATCCTACGCGTGGCATTAAAACTAATTTTTTATCAGATGTTAGAGGTAAAAACCATACTCCTGTAAATTTTATTTTAAAGTATTCTAAGTATCTATATTTATCTTGTTGTGATAGTGTTGTAAAATCTTTATTTCCATTAAATAAGAAATAAGGTATTGAAGATTTTGCAGTAAAAACCATTTGAGAACCTTCTTTCGCATAAATTGGGTTATCAATGGAATTACGTTGTAGAACATATTTTAAACTGATATCATTCGCATAACCATTACTGAAACTAGGAAAGTAATTAGGATAATTTGTAACATCATAGTATTGATATCCTAACTCATAATATGCATTAAAGAAATCATCTGGAAATTTTTTTCTTCTTCCAAAACCTACACCTGCTCCTGAAATTGATATACCCCCGTAATTTGGATTAGAACGTAATAAACCTGTACCAAATTGAGAATGCGTTACCCAAGTAGATAATGAATTTGGCTTTTTACCACCTAACCAAGGTTCAGTGAATGATAAATTATAGGATTGATAATATGTACCATTAGTTTGTGCACGAATTGATAGTTTTTGTCCATCACCTGAAGGCAGTGGTTCCCAAGATCCTTTTGTAAATACATTTCGTAATGAAAAATTATTAAATGTTAATCCAAGTGTTCCAATAATACGTCCTGCGCCATAACCACCAGATAACTCAATTTGGTCTGAAGATTTTTCTTCAACTGTATATTCAATATCTACTGTTCCTTCTTGAGGGTTAGGTAGGGGGTTAATCTGAAAAGCTTCATTATTAAAGTAGCCTAATTGTGACAGTTCTCGTTGCGTACGAATAATGTCATTACGATTAAATAGATCACCTGGTTTAGTTCTTATTTCGCGTCGTATAACGTGTTCATTTGTTTTAGTATTACCTTTAATAATAATGCGCTTTACTCGTGCTTCTTTACCTTCAATAATTCTCATTTGATATGAGATTTCATTATTTTGAACACCTGTTTCTATTGGAATTACTTGAAAAAATAAATAACCTCTATCCATGTATAAAGACGAAATGTCTCTACCATCTTGACTCATTGTTATTCTTGACTCTAATATAGATTTGTTATAGATATCTCCTTTTTTTATTCCAAGTATTGTATCAAGATAGCCACTACTAAATTTTGTATTGCCTAACCATTCAATATTTCCGAAGCGATATATTTTGCCTTCATCGACCTCGATTTGAATTGTCAAGTTTTTCGCATCTTTTAGATATACAGTATCTTTTACTATTCTTGCATCTCTTAATCCTACTGAATTAAGTTTATTAATGAGTGCTAATTTATCTTTTTCATATGAGGATATTGTAAATTTAGAGCGCTTGAAAATCCTCCAAAAAGCTTTCTCTTTGGTATCTTTCATTGTTGATTTTGCTTTAAATTCGGAAATGGTAGTAGTACCAGTGATATGTATTTCTCCTATTCCAACTTTTTTCCCTTTTTCTACATGAATGATAAATATTGAAGCATTATTCATTAATTTATCTGTTTCTTGTTTTATTTTAACATTTACAGCGTAGTATCCCTTTTCTCTGTAAAATCCTTTGATTTTATGTTGAGTGTTAATTAATAAATTTTCTGTTATTGTTTTACCTGAAAATAAGGCTATTGTTTCTCTTAATTTATCAGCTTCTTTACGTGTTACACCTTCAAATTTAAATCGTGATAATTTAGGACGAGGTGACAATTTTATTACTAAATAAACAACTCCTTTAATTTCTTTTTCAATTGCTATTTCAATGGATGAAAATAAACCTTCTTTCCATAAATTACGAATTGCTTCTGTAACTTTTGCCCCAGGAATCATTATGCGCTGGCCAGATCTAAGTCCAGCTAATAATTTAATTGCTTGATGATCAAAATTATCAGCTCCCTCTACTCGAATTGGACCAATTTCATACTCTTTTGGAGTTTGATAATCAATTTTAAATCCATTACCGATTACTGAAACAGTAGAGTTTAATGTATCTTGACCACATACATAAATAGTAGGAGATAAAAGTAATACAAAGAAAAGAAAGAAGAAAGTGGTAAATTTCATAAATAGGATTAAGTTAATTGTTCGGATGTTTGACCGAATCTTCTTTCACGTGATTGATAATCTAAGACAGCTTTAAATAAATCTTCTTCCTTAAAATCTGGCCACAATACATCTGTAAAATGAAACTCAGAATATGCGATTTGCCAAAGTAAAAAATTACTGATACGTAATTCACCACTAGTGCGAATAAGCAATTCTGGATCAGGATAGTTTGCAGTAGTTAGAAAACTTGAAACCAATTCATCATTTATAAGGTTTGGTTCAATCTCACCTTGGTTAACTTTAATTGCAATATTTTTGATTGCGTTTGTTATTTCCCAACGTGCACTATAATTTAAAGCTAATATTAAATAAATATCGTCATTTTTTTCTGTCGCTTTTTTTGCTGCTCTTAATTCCTCTTTACACGATTCAGGAAGTCCTTCTTCATTACCAATAGTAACAAAACGAACCTTATTTTTATTTAGATCATCAACTTCATTTGCGATAGTTTGAACCAATAAATTCATCAGTCCATCTACCTCTTCTTTTGGTCTATTCCAATTTTCCGTAGAAAAAGCATATAAAGTAAGGTATTTAACTCCTAATCTTTTACACGCATTAAGTGCTTCACGTACAGATTCTACGCCAATGGAATGACCATATAGTCTTTCTTGCCCTTGTTTTTTAGCCCAACGCCCATTACCATCCATAATAATAGCAATATGCTTCGGCGTATTATTCAAGTCAATTTTAGAAAAAACATCCATTATACGAGTAATATTAATCGAAAGTAGCAAAAGTAATAAGGATATTTTATTTAAGCGTCAAATACTTAACATACCTTAACAAAAAAGAGGGATTTAGTTGCCCAAATCCCTCTTTTTAATAATTTATTAATTACTTATTCTGCAAGTAAAATCAATTTGTTGTTGACAACCTCAACTACACCACCCGTAATGTCAACGGTCAATACTTTATTTGACGCATCTACTACAACACGTTTATTTAGTTTTTTAGTTGATTTCAACGCTTCAGCAAGATCTACTTTCACAGTTCCGCTTGTCAATGTTGAAATAATTGGCGCGTGGCTATTTAAAACTTGAAATAATCCATCTTTCCCTGGTAATTGCACTGCAACTACTTCTCCAGAAAATAGGTTTGTTTCAGGTGTGATTATTTCTAATTGCATACTTCTTTATTTAAGAATTAAAACGCTCCTGTATCAGCTAACATTTTCTTACCAGCTTCAATTACATCTTCGATGCTTCCTTTCAAGTTAAATGCTGCTTCAGGATATTGATCCATTTCACCATTTAAAATCATGTTGAAACCTTTAATAGTATCTTGAATGTCAACTAACACTCCTTTGATACCTGTAAACTGCTCAGCTACGTGGAATGGTTGAGATAAGAAACGTTGTATACGACGCGCTCTGTGAACAACTAATTTATCTTCTTCAGAAAGCTCATCCATACCAAGGATTGCGATGATATCTTGTAACTCTTTGTAACGTTGTAAGATTTGTTTCACGTTTTGAGCACAGTTGTAGTGTGCATCACCCAATACTTTAGCAGAAAGGATACGAGAAGTAGAATCTAATGGATCTACCGCTGGGTAAATACCTAACTCAGCAATTTTACGAGACAATACCGTTGTTGCATCTAAGTGAGCAAAGGTATTAGCAGGTGCTGGATCCGTTAAGTCATCCGCAGGTACGTAAACCGCTTGTACAGATGTAATAGAACCATTTTTAGTAGAAGAAATACGCTCTTGCATTGCACCCATCTCAGTTGCTAATGTTGGTTGGTAACCTACTGCAGAAGGCATACGACCTAATAATGCGGATACCTCAGAACCAGCTTGTGTAAAACGGAAGATGTTATCAACGAAGAAAAGGATATCTTTTCCTTGCCCGTCACCTTCACCATCACGGTAGTATTCAGCTAAAGTCAATCCAGATAAAGCTACACGAGCACGTGCCCCTGGAGGCTCATTCATTTGTCCGAAAACGAAAGTAGCTTTAGACTCTTTCATTTCGTTCAAATCAACTTTAGAAAGATCCCAACCTCCTTCTTCCATAGAGTGCATAAATCCTTCACCATACTTGATGATACCTGATTCTAACATCTCACGAAGTAAGTCATTTCCTTCACGTGTACGTTCACCTACACCAGCAAACACAGATAAACCACCGTGTCCTTTAGCGATATTGTTAATTAATTCTTGAATCAATACTGTTTTACCTACACCAGCACCACCGAATAAACCAATTTTACCACCTTTTGCATAAGGCTCAATTAAGTCAATTACTTTGATACCTGTAAATAACACCTCTGTTGCAGTAGATAACTGATCAAATTTAGGTGCATCACGGTGAATAGATAAACCACCTTCGTTACTCACTTCGTTGATACCATCGATAGCCTCACCTACAACGTTGAATAAACGTCCTTTGATTTGCTCACCGATTGGCATTTTAATTCCAGTTCCAGTAGAAACTGCAACCATACCACGTGTAAATCCATCCGTAGAGTCCATAGAAATGGCACGAACTGAACTTTCACCAATATGAGATTGAACCTCTAAAACTACGCGAGTTCCGTTTTCTTTTCTTACTTCCAATGCATCATAAATGTTTGGAAGCTCTACTCCTTTGTCGAAGCTTACGTCTACCACAGGACCGATTACCTGTGAAATTTTACCTTGAATATGCGACATAGTGTGCCAGTTAAGTGTAATTTCTGAATTTAGGTGCAAAGATATATCTTTTATTTTTTTAACTACTTACTTTCTTCTTTTTTTTATGAAAAATGAATTGTGTATAGAAATAAAACTAAAAATCCCACCTCTCCGAAGAGAAATGGGACTCAAAATATATTTAAATGTGTGATTACATTTTTGATAAATCTGGAGCTTCACGAGTGAAAGCAGGAATACCTGTCACATCCATACCTGTAATTAATAAGTGGATATCGTGTGTTCCTTCGTATGTTACCACTGATTCTAAATTCGCCATATGACGCATCATAGAATATTCAGAAGTAATACCCATACCACCATGTATTTGTCTTGCTTCACGTGCAATGTTTAACGCGATTTCACAGTTGTTACGTTTAGCCATTGAAATTTGAGCAGAAGTAGCTCTACCTTCATTTCTTAATTGACCTAAACGGAAAGTTAACAATTGCGCTTTCGTGATTTCAGTAATCATTTCAGCCAATTTCTTTTGTTGTAATTGGAAAGATCCGATTGGAACACCAAATTGTGTTCTTTCTTTACAGTATCTCAATGCTTGGTCATAACAATCCATTGCTGCACCTAAGGCACCCCAAGCAATACCAAAACGAGCAGAATCAAGACATCCAAGTGGAGCACCTAAACCTGATTTGTTTGGTAAAATGTTTGCTTTGGGAACTTTTACATCAACGAAAATTAATTCACCTGTTGAAGAAGCTCTTAAAGAAAGTTTACCGTGCATTTCAGGAGTTGAGAATCCTTCCATTCCACGTTCAACAATCAAGCCATGAATTCTACCACTTTCGTCTTTCGCCCAAACTACTGCGATATCAGCGAAAGGAGCATTTGAAATCCACATTTTAGCACCATTCAAAATTACGTGGTCACCCGCGTTTTTGAAGTTGGTAATCATACCACCAGGATTTGATCCGTGATCTGGTTCAGTCAAACCAAAACATCCCATCATTTCTCCTGT
>CANGHE010000128.1 GCA_947453545.1 Flavobacteriia bacterium | reverse complement strand
GACAAATGCCATATTATATCCATACAAACAACTTTTTTACTTCGTATAAAAGTAACTTTCTCTTTAATCCCTTATCTTTGAGCAAAATTGAATCAAAACACCCAAGATACTATGACTATTCAAGAAATTAGACAGCATTTTTTCGACTTTTTCGCTAGCAAAGGACACAAAATTGTTCCTTCTGCTCCTATGATTGTCAAAAACGACCCTACGTTGATGTTTACAAACGCGGGAATGAATCAGTTCAAAGATTATTTCTTGGGGAATGCAAAACCAAGCGTGACTCGTATTGCAAACACGCAGAAATGTTTACGTGTGTCTGGTAAACACAACGACTTAGAAGAAGTGGGTGTGGATACTTACCACCACACGATGTTCGAAATGCTTGGGAACTGGTCTTTCGGAGATTATTTCAAAGAAGATGCTATCTCTTGGGCATGGGAATTATTAACGGAAGTGTATAAAATACCAAAAGATCAATTATATGTAACCGTATTTGAAGGGGATACAAAAGATAACGTTCCAAAAGACGAAGAAAGTTTTGCTATCTGGAAACGTTTCATCGCGGAAGATCGCATACTTCTAGCTTCTAAAAAAGATAATTTCTGGGAAATGGGAGAAACTGGACCTTGTGGACCATGTACGGAAATCCATGTCGATATTCGCCCATTAGAGGATCGTTTAAAAACACCTGGGAAAGACTTAGTAAATCAAGACCACCCGCAGGTAATCGAAATTTGGAACAACGTGTTCATGCAATTCAACCGTAAAGCGGACCAAAGCTTAGAGCCACTTCCTGCTACGCACGTAGATACAGGAATGGGATTAGAGCGTTTGGCCATGGCTTTGCAAGGAAAAACTTCTAACTACGATACCGACCTTTTCCAAAAATTAATCAAACACATGGAAAAAGTGTCTGGTGTGGAATATGGGAAAGTGGAAACAACAGATATCGCACTTCGTGTAATCGCAGACCACATCCGTGCAATTGCGTTCTCGATTGCGGACGGACAATTACCAAGTAACACTGGTGCTGGTTATGTGATTCGAAGAATCCTTCGTCGCGCTATTCGTTACGGATACCAAACACTTGGCTTAAAAGAACCTTTCATGGGAGAATTAAGTGTTGTATTAGGGCAAACGATGGGGGAATATTTCACGGAATTAATCACGCAAAAAGACATCATCCAAAAAGTAATTCACGAAGAAGAGGTAAGTTTCTTTAGAACATTAGAATTAGGGATTCGTAGAATGGATAACTTAATGAAAACGGCAAAAGAAACGAATACAAAAGTACTTAGCGGTGCTTCTGTGTTCGAATTATACGATACGTTCGGTTTCCCGGTAGATTTGACCTCTTTAATTGCAAGAGAAAATGACTTGTCGATCGATGAAGAATCTTTCCAAGCGGAACTTCAAACACAAAAAGACCGTTCACGTGCTGCAACTGCCATCGAAACAGACGACTGGGTGCAATTACAACCTGATCAAGACGAGAAATTTGTAGGATACGACAACCTGACTGCCGAACTACAAATCATCAAATACCGCAAGGTTAGCCAAAAACAAAAAACATTCTATCAATTGGTATTCAACCAAACTCCGTTCTACCCAGAAGGTGGTGGACAAGTAGGTGATACTGGATTCATTGAAGCTAACGGTGAAAAAACAAGCATCTTCGACACGAAAAAGGAAAACAACCTCATCGTTCATTTAGCGGAAAAACTACCTACGGATCCGAAAGCATCATTTGTTGGAAATGTAGATAAAACTAAACGTGCTCTTTCTGCATGTAACCACTCTGCGACACACTTATTACACCACGCCTTACGTACCGTTTTAGGAACACATGTAGAACAAAAAGGTTCCTTGGTAAATGCAAAAAATTTACGTTTCGACTTCTCGCATTTCTCAAAAGTGACAAATGAAGAATTGAAACAAATCGAAGAGTTCGTAAATGCTAATATTCGTGAAAGCATTTTGTTAAACGAACACCGCAACATTCCAATCGAAGAAGCAAAATCGATGGGTGCAATGGCTTTGTTTGGTGAAAAATATGGAGATTCTGTACGCGCTATCCAATTCGGAGAATCCATCGAATTATGTGGAGGAACACACGTTTCTACAACTAGCGCTATCGGTTTATTTAAAATCACTTCGGAAGCAGCTGTTGCAGCAGGTATTCGTCGTATTGAAGCAATCACGAGTACTACGGCGGAAGAATTCTACCGTTCACAAGTAGAAACCTTAAACGAAATCAAAGAGGTGCTTAAGAATCCTAAAAACATTGTAGAAGCTGTCGAAGAACTAAGCAAAAAGAATGCAGCGCTACAAAAACAAATCGAAGTGTTCCAACGTGAAAAAGCACAAGCGGTGAAACACGAATTGAAAACAAAAATCGAAGGCATCAACGGCATCAATTTCTTAGGTACGAAAGTAAACTTAGACGCAGGAAGTATCAAAGACATAGCGTACCAATTAAAAGGGGAAACTTCTAATTTCGTTGGAATCTTTGGTGGCGTAGAAGACGATAAATGTTCATTAACCATCATCATCGACGAAGCTCTTGCAAAAGAAAAAGGCTTAGACGCTGGAAAAATCATCCGTGAAATTTCCAAACACATCCAAGGCGGCGGCGGCGGACAAGCATTCTTCGCAACTGCTGGTGGTAAAAACAAACAAGGCGTCGACAAAGCGATTGAAGAGTTTGCAACAATTATCGGTAAATAAATGATGCAACAAAAAAAGGTACTTATCATCACCTATTACTGGCCACCTAGCGGTGGTTCGGGAGTACAACGATGGATGTATTTTGCAAAATATTTAAACGAATTTGGGGTTCTTCCTACTGTGATAACTGTAGACGAAAAGTATGCCTCCTATCCGAGTAAAGATTTTTCTTTTAATGATCAAGTAGTAGATATTCGTGTCTATAAAACAAAGACACTTGAACCATTACGTTTCTATTCCTTTTTAAAAAGCGGAAAAACCGAAAAAGTTGTTCCTCAGGGAAATGTAGGTGGTGAAAAAAAAGGACTATTAGATAAAGCTGCAACTTATATACGTGCAAACTTTTTTATACCTGATGCAAGAGTTGGTTGGAATCGCTACGCTTATAAACAAGCAAAAGAACTAATTGCCAAAGAACATTTTGATTTAATTATTACCACTGGGCCACCACATTCAACGCACCTGGTAGGATTAAAACTGAAGCAAGAATTAAACATTAAATGGATGGCAGATTTCCGCGATCCATGGACTGAAGTATATTATAACAATATATTCAAACGAACAAAAAAAAACGAGGAAAAAGACAAATCATTAGAGTATATGGTTATAAAAAACGCAGATCATATACTAACTATTGGGCCATCGATGAAAGAGTTAATAGAAAGTAAAATATCAAATAAAAAAAACAAAGTAAGCTATATCTATAATGGCTTTGATGAAAAATTATTCGAATCTATTAACAAAATTAAATACCCAGAATTCACAATAGCACATATAGGCCTATGGTCAAAGAATCAAGCTCACAAAGAAATTATTAGTGCTCTAAGTAATATACTCAACGAAAATCAATCGTTAATAATCCGTTTTGTACTTGTTGGTACAATTGATAATGAAATAATTGAACTTCTATCTCATATCCCCCGACTGATAATTGATTATAAGGGAAAGGTCACTCATAAAAAAGCCATTCAAGAAATGATGAATGCTGATTTACTATTAAACTGCCTAGCAATAATTGAACACTCAAAAATAATAATTTCAGGAAAATTAATGGAATACCTTGCTACTTCAAATCCTATTATTATTATTGGAAATAAAAATGGAGACGCTGCTCATCTGATAAAAGAAATAAATAATGCTTATGTAGTTGAACCAAATAATATGGAAGAGTTAACTAAATTAATATTAAGCATTAAAAATGATAGTCCTAATAAAACAGATTTCAATCCAACTATTTACAGTCGAAAAAACACTTCAAATGAACTGTCAAAATTAATCTTTTCTATATGTAAATCATGAAAAACTTAAGATTGAAAATTCTCTTCTTATCATTCTTTTTTTACAATATTGCAATATGTCAAGATTCAATTAGAGGAACAATTACCCCTGAGAGATCTTGGTGGAATGTAAAAAAATACGACTTACACATTACCCCTTGCATCTCCAAACAAAAAATAACTGGTAAAAATACCATAACCTTTTATACCGCACGTAATGGTAAACGTATGCAAATTGATTTACAAGAACCTATGGAAATAGATTCTGTTCAGTTTGCAGAAGAAAAAACAATCCTATCTCGCACAGGAAATGTATACTACATCACTTTTGAAAATGAATTGTTTTCAGATCAAGAATATACAATTACGATATACTTTTCAGGAAAACCAAAAAAAGCAGTAAACGCACCTTGGGATGGAGGTTGGATATGGAAAAAAGATACTGCTGGTAATCCCTGGGTAAGTGTAGCATGTCAAGGCTTAGGAGCAAGCGTTTGGTACCCTTGTAAAGATCATCAAAGTGACGAACCTGAATTAGGAGCAAAAATTGCAATTACAGTCCCTTCGGAATTAAAAGCAATTTCCAATGGAAAATTGGTCGGAAATACAACAATTGATAAACTCACAACCTATTATTGGGAAGTGAAAAATCCTATCAATAATTACAACGTTGCTATTTACATAGGAAAGTATGTTACTTGGAAAGATTCTTACCTTGGTGAAAAGGGAACTCTTCCGGTTGACTATTGGGTGTTAGAACCCAATATAGCAAAAGCAAAACTACAGTTTACGCAAACCAAAGGAATGTTAGCTTGCTTTGAAAATTGGTTTGGTCCATACCCATTCTACGAAGATGGATTTAAACTTGTTGAAGCACCATTTCTAGGGATGGAACATCAAAGCGCAATCGCTTATGGTAACAACTTCCAAAATGGTTATGCTGGTACTGATCGCTCTAATTCTGGTATGGGAACTGATTGGGATTATATATTAGTTCACGAAAGCGGTCACGAATGGTTCGGTAACAACATTACGAGTAAAGACATTGCTGATATGTGGATTCATGAAGCATTCACCTCTTATTCAGAAGTGCTTTTCGTGGAATGTATTAAAGGGAAAGATGCTGCAAATAAATATTCTCAAGGAGATCGCAAAAACACTGAAAATGACAAACCCATTATTGGAAAATATAACATCAACAAAGAAGGGAGTGTAGATATGTACTCCAAAGGTTCAGCAATGATTCATACCATACGTCAATTAATCAACAATGATGAAAAATTCAAACAACTACTAAGAGGAATGAATAAACAATACTGGCATACAACTGTTACAACAGAACAAATTGAAAGATATATTATTGAAAACTCCGGATTGAAACTTGCCAAAATTTTTGATCAATATCTTAGAACAAATAAAATCCCAACGTTAGAATACAAACAAACACAAACTGGAATTGATTACCGTTGGACCAACTGCGTACAAGATTTTGATATGAAAATCAAATTACAAAACGGAAAATTCTTAGAAACAACTCCAAATTGGAATGAATTAAAAAATGCTAAAATCGAAGATTTTCAAGTCGATCTCAACTTATATATAAATGTTGTTAAAGTTGATTGAAATATTTCGCTATTTATTCTTGCATACAAAGGAATATTCCTATTTTTATCCTCAAAAAAACGTAAATGTCATCAAGTATCGTTATTATCCCTACTTACAATGAAATAGAAAACATTGAAAAAATGGTTCGTACTGTTTTGGGATTTCCTTACGACTTTCACGTTTTGATTATCGAAGACGGATCTCCTGATGGTACAGCTTCCAAAGTGAAAGAATTGCAACAAGAATTTGAAGGCAGACTTTTCATGGAAGAACGTTCAGGGAAATTAGGTTTAGGTACAGCCTACATACATGGTTTCAAATGGTCATTAGCACACGATTACACCTATATTTTTGAAATGGATTGTGACTTTTCTCATAATCCAGAAGATTTAATTCGACTAAGAAAACCATTAGAAAATGGAAAGTTTCAATTGAGTATAGGATCACGCTATGTAAAAGGAGGCAAAACAGTAAACTGGCCAATCGGACGTATTTTAATGTCATATTTCGCTTCCGTATATGTCCGTATGGTTCTGTTTATCGGAATCAAGGATACAACAGCAGGATTTAAATGTTACCATCGCGATGTATTGGCAAAAATTAATTTTGATGCAATACCTTTCAAAGGATACGCTTTTCAAATTTGCATGAAATATGCAGCTATTCGTCATGGGTTTAAACTAATAGAAGTTCCAATAACATTCATCGATAGAGAATTTGGAACATCCAAAATGAATGCAGGTATATTCAAAGAAGCATTGTATGGTGTTTGTAAAATGCGTGGAATGAAATTATAATCTTACTTATTATGAAAAAATTACTTAAAGGAGCTACCATCATTAATGAAGGGAAGTCATTTATTGCTGATATTTTAATTTCAAATAATCGTATCGAAAAAATTGAAACTTCGATCTCAGATACACCTGATATGAAAGTAATTCCATTGGATGGTAAAATTATCGTACCAGGTTGTATTGATGATCAAGTACATTTTAGAGAGCCAGGACTTACACACAAAGGTGATATTTATACAGAATCAAGAGCAGCTGTTGCTGGAGGAATTACCTCCTTTATGGAAATGCCAAACACGGTTCCTAATACATTGACGCAAGAATTACTTGCAGATAAATATACCATTGCCGCTCAAACTTCCGCAGCTAACTATTCCTTCTTTATGGGGGCTTCCAATGATAATTTAGACGAAGTACTTCGAACCAATGAAAAAGAAGTTTGCGGTGTTAAAATATTTATGGGGTCTTCAACAGGGAATATGTTAGTTGATAATGAAACAACACTTACAAATTTATTTTCCCAAGTCCCCTTATTAATTGCTACCCATTGTGAAGACGAAGCAACTGTAAGAGCAAACACTGAAATTTACAAAGCAAAATATGGCGAAAATATTCCTATAGAAGCACATCCACTTATTCGCTCTGAAGAAGCTTGTTATTTATCCTCTTCTATGGCAGTTGAATTAGCGAAAAAATACAATACAAGATTACATATTTTACATATATCAACAGCAAAAGAAGTAGCGCTGTTCGAAAACAATATTCCATTAGAACAAAAACGAATTACTGCTGAGGCTTGCGTACATCACCTATGGTTTACAGATCAAGACTATATTGCTAAAGGAAATTTCATCAAATGGAATCCTGCTGTTAAAACAGCAAATGATAGAGATGGTATCTGGAAAGGATTGTTAGATAACCACATAGATATTGTAGCAACGGATCATGCTCCTCATACATTAGAAGAAAAAGAAAAACCATACAACTCAGCACCATCGGGAGGACCTTTGGTACAACACGCATTATTAGCAATGTTGGAAAAAGCAAAACAAGGAGTATTGACTATTGAAAAAGTAGTTGAAAAAATGGCTCACGCTCCTGCAATATGTTTTCAATTAGCTAACAGAGGGTT
>CANGHE010000127.1 GCA_947453545.1 Flavobacteriia bacterium | reverse complement strand
TTCTTCAAAGTTTGAATGAGAGATATCTAACACGTGAACTAGTAAGTCAGCTTCTCTTACTTCATCTAAAGTTGATTTGAAAGATTCAATTAATTGATGAGGTAATTTGCGAATAAAACCAACAGTATCTGTAAGTAAAAATGGAAGGTTTTCAATTACTACTTTTCTTACGGTAGTATCAAGTGTGGCGAAAAGTTTATTTTCAGCAAATACTTCTGATTTACTTAACATATTCATAATAGTACTTTTCCCAACATTGGTATAACCAACCAAAGCAACACGAACTAGTTGACCACGGTTACCACGTTGTATAGACATTTGTTTGTCAATTTCTTGCAATTTTTCTTTCATCAAAGAAATACGCATTTGAATTACACGTCTATCACTTTCAATTTGAGATTCACCAGGTCCTCTTAAACCTATACCACCTTTTTGACGCTCTAAATGCGTCCACATCCTTGTAAGGCGTGGCAACATATATTGTAATTGCGCTAATTCAACTTGAGTTTTAGCGTGAGAAGTTCTAGCTCTACTAGCAAAGATGTCAAGAATAAGAATATTTCTATCGAGAATCTTACACTCTAATTCTCTTTCAATATTTCGAAGTTGTGAAGGGGATAGCTCATCATCGAAAATAACCATTTCAATACCTTCCCTTTTGATGTACTCTTTAATTTCTTCTAATTTTCCTGTACCAACAAAAGTTTTAGGGTTTTGCATTGGCAGTTTTTGTAAAAAACGTTTCACAGTAATTGCACCTGCAGTATGAGCTAAAAATTCTAATTCATCTAGATATTCATCTGCAGTAGCTTCAGTAACTTGTTGCGTTACAACTCCTACTAAAATGCAAGTTTCTTCAACTGCATCAACTGTTACATGTCCTGTTGTCATTTATTTACGAAGTGTTTTTACGAATGAAACCAAAGAGTCAATCTCTGTTGGTTTGGTAATTAAATCCTTGAAAGGCATCATACCTTTATCGTTTCCATTTACAATGGTATTTCTTATTTCTTTATCAGAAAGTTTACTAATAGATAAATCGGCAGCTCCAGATATCCCTTTTTTTCCGTCTTTACCATGACAGGCGGCACAATGTAAAGTATACAATGAGCTAGCAGAAGCAGTTGTTTCAGAATGTATGTCAGTTGAACTTGATTTTTGATTACAAGCAACAATATTGAACAATAGAATGATGCAACAGAAAAATCTTAAAACCATGCAGATCCTAAATTTCTAAAAGGCCAAGGAATTCCAGCTAACAATAACAATAGACCAATTATAAACCATTTTGAAATTAATTGGTGCTTGGTGAAAGGTGCCTCAGCTTTTTCAGCCTTCTTTCTACCAATAGTAATTACCACGATAGCTGCGATCATTAATAATACGTGTTCCATACCGAAGAAACGTGTAGTTGCGTTTTTCATCCAACCAGCAGTAAAAGAAACTTTTCCACTAGTGAAATATAGTATAAAACCAAGTAATAATTGTGTGTGTAAGGATATCATTGCAAATAGATTAAGCATTTTATCCTTTTTTTCATAAAGGGATACTCCTTTTTTTCTTAAAGCATTAACGATAGCGAAAATAATTAAAATTAAGGCGATCCATCTAAGACCTGAATGTGCGTGTAGTATAAAATTCATTTTTTATTATTTAGTGATTAAACGTTTAAGGGTAAATATTGTTTATCGTTTCAGAGTTTCTAAAGTTTCAATATCTTCATCAAGCTCTTCCATTTCTTTTTCTAAAGCTTTATCTTCTTCTGACATTTCTACTTTTTTCACCTTATTTTTTTCTGGTTTAGGTACTTCAGTACAATTAATCAATGTAAAAACTCCAACCGTACAAAGGATAACATATCTAAGTTTCATTTTTCTAATTTTTGAATGTAAAAATACACAAAAAAAAATGGTACAAAAAAGTTCCTTTTGTTATTTATTATGGGATAAACATATAAATTTACACTACTTAAAATTAAAACTAAATATTATGGCATTTGAATTACCAAATTTACCGTATGCTTATGATGCATTAGAACCTCATATTGATGCGAGAACAATGGAGATCCATCATTCTAAACACCATCAAGCATATATTACCAATTTAAACGCTGCTATTGCAGGTACAGATTTAGAGGGTAAATCAATTGAAGAAATTCTTCAAAACTGTAAAGACAAACCGGCTGTTAGAAATAACGGTGGTGGTTTTTGGAATCACAATTTATTTTGGGAAGTAATGGCTCCTAACGCAGGAGGTGTTCCTACTGGTGAATTAGCTGACGCGATTTATGCTGCTTTTGGATCTTTTGAATCTTTCAAAGAAGAGTTCGCAAAAGCAGGAGCAACACGTTTTGGTTCAGGATGGGCTTGGTTATGTGTTGAAGGTGGTAAGTTAGTAGTTTGTTCTACGGCTAATCAAGATAATCCATTAATGGGTGAGGGATGCACAGGTACTCCAATTTTGGCTATGGATGTATGGGAACATGCATACTATTTGAATTACCAAAATAGAAGACCAGATTACATCAATGCATTTTTCAATGTAATTAATTGGGATGTAGTTGCAGCTAAATTTGCAGCAACAAAATAATTCCATTTTCAGAATATAGAAAAAGCGACTCTTTATAGGGTCGCTTTTTTAGTTTAATAGTAATTTGGTTTCTAATTATGCGATTGCTACATCATCTACGGAAAGAATACCTTTAATTTCAGGAGCAACTTTTTTTACAGCTTCTTCTAATCCTGCTTTCAAGGTCATCATACTCATAGAACAACTGCTACATGCTCCTAATAGTTTTACATGTACAATACCATCATCTGTAACATCTACAAATTCCATATCACCTCCATCTGCATTTAGAAATGGACGTAACTGTTCAATTGAATCGTTTATTATTTGAATTAATTCTTCTTTAGTACGCATAGCTAATAGCAATTATTTCTTTTTAATAGAAGCAAGAGTTTCAATAAATGTTTTTGTTAACGCATCAAAAGCTAATGATGTAGGAGTGTTTTCTTGAAAAACTGCTGGCCTTCCAACGTCTCCTGCTTCACGTACACTCTGAACTAATGGTATATGGCCTAAAAATGGAATATTCATTCCTTCAGCTAAGTTTTTTGCACCATCTCTTCCGAAAATGTAATATTTATTTTCAGGAAGTTCTGCAGGTGTAAACCAAGCCATATTTTCAATCATTCCAACCACAGGAACATTAATGTTTTCAAGTTTAAACATATTAACCCCTTTACGTGCATCAGCAAGAGCTATTTCTTGCGGAGTACTTACAATTACAGCACCGTCTAAAGGGACAGTTTGAACAAGTGATAAGTGTATGTCACCAGTACCAGGAGGTAAGTCTATCAATAGGTAATCTAATTCTCCCCAATGAGCATCTGTAAACATTTGAGTTAATGCTTTAGCAGCCATAGGACCTCTCCATACTACAGCGTTATCTTGATCTGTAAAGAAACCAATGGATAATAATTTGATACCATGATTTTCAACAGGATTAATTTTACCAACTCCATCAATATCTATCATTGTAGGTCTTTCACCGACAACATCAAACATAGTTGGCATAGATGGACCGTATATATCTGCATCAACTATCCCTACTGTGTATCCTGCTTTTACAAGTCCACCAGCTAAATTTGCTGTAACTGTTGATTTTCCAACCCCACCTTTACCAGAAGCAATAGCAACAATGTGTTTTACATCTGGTAATACTTTTCTTCTTGCTGCTTGACTTTCTGCAGGTAGTCCTTTGATGATAGTTGTGAATTCTATATTATTTCCAAATTTTTGCTTTAAGTTATATTCAATTACTTCTTGTAATCTTTTTCTAGCGTGTAATGCTGGATTTGAAATATATACTTCAAGTTTAATTTGATTTTCAGTAAATTCAATTGTTTCAACTAAATTGGATGAAACTAAATCTTTTTTTAAATCAGGTTCAATAATTGTCCCTAATACTTCTAATATACTTTCTCTTGTAATAGTACTCATAATGAATTATGCTTCTTTATTGTTTGATTTAACAGATTTAATTGATTTTTCTAACAAGTCAACAATTTTCTTAGGAGAACCTTCATCCTTGTTTTTGAATACGTAAATAATCCCATTTATCTCTTTCATACAAAAGATGTGATACGTAGTATGTTCTGTACCTACTTTAGTTGATGCTTTTTTATGACCTTTAACAATTAATTCTCGTTTGTAAATTAATAACTCTGGTTCATTTTTTAAATAGGAAATCTTGTAAAACTCTAAGTCTTTTAATTTATCTTTTTCTGCTTGCAATATTTGTTTGTCATCCCCCCAATCATCTATTCTTAGATGAAAGTTAGGTCCTATGTTCATTTCCCATTTGAAATCACCTTCTGTATGTAGCATTTCAATATTAGTAGCAGCTCCAATGTTAGAAGTTTCATCAGGTAGCATTATTGTTGCTGGTATATCAAAAGGCTCTAAATTATATGATTTGAAATCATATAAAGACTCATCAAAATTATCGTCTTCAGAGCTGTTACTATCATTGCAAGATGTTAATAGTAAAGAACCCAAAATAAATAAGAATAATATTTTTTTCATAAGGGTATGATTTATAATATTTTAGTTGAAATACTTTGTTTTGATCAATAAATCAGTGACAAATATACTTCATTGCGTTTAATCTTTGTGAAATTTTATAGATTTCTAATTTCAATAAATATCTTTGTTAACATTAAACAATTTGCAAAGACATTTGTTTCATTGAGCATGGGAGAATATAAGATTCGAGATTTAGAGCAGTTAACAGGAATTAAGGCTCATACTATTCGTATTTGGGAAAAGAGGTATAATTTATTAGATCCATCAAGAACAGAATCCGATATAAGACTTTATTCTGATGAAGAATTGAAATTATTACTTAAGGTTTCAATTTTAAATAAGAATGGGTTTAAAATTTCTCGAATATCCGAAATGGCAATCGATGAGATTGATGTTAGAATAAATTCTCTTCACAACAAAAATTTTGATTCCGTTTATTATGAAACAATGCTACTAGCATTAGTAGAGATGGAAGAAGAGGTATTTTCCAAGGCAATTATTGATTTAATCACAATTCACGGTTTAGAAGAAACATTTATAAATCATTTAATTCCATTTTTGAATAAAATAGGAATAATGTGGATTGTGGGAACGATCAATCCTGCACAAGAGCATTTTATTACGCACATAATTAGACAAAAAATAATTGCTGAAATAGATAAGTTAGAATTTGTTTCAGATAAATCAGTGACATATATACTTTATCTTCCTGAAAATGAATGGCACGAGCTGGGACTTCTGTTTTATAATTATGTAATTAGAAAATCAGGAAAACACACGATTTATCTTGGTCAATCATTACCTATAGAATCGCTGTTATCTTGTATTTCTAAATACCATCCTGTAGCTTTAGTAACTTCAATAGTCTCTTCTCTGGATGAAAATGGAATTGAAAAATATATTGAACAAATTAGATCAACTTATCCATCATTACCAATTTTCGCCGGAGGATACCAAGTTGATTTATTTAAAGAAAAGCTAAGTAATCACATACATCCAATTGATCAGTTAGATGTACTATATAATTTGATAAATCAAAATGAATCATAGTATGTACTATTATACTTTAATTAATTTCTAATTTACTAATTTGATTTTCTTGAAACAATATTAATTTTACGTCGTATTCTAAGTGATGGAGTTTATATTTCCTCTAAATTAATTGATATGAAGTTTAAAATTATTTGTTTTTCACTATTAGTTTCGCTTACATTTTTTGCTCAAAAGAAGGAATTAACATTAAGTGAGTCTGTTTTACAGCAGTATAGGGGGTTAGCACCAGAAAAAATGTTAGGTTTTTCATTTATTCCAAATTCCAACAACTTCAGTTATTTTGAAAAATACACATCACTATTAATTGGAGATCTTTCAAGTTATAACAGTAAAAAGGTATTAGATATTGCCGAATTGAATACGATTTTGAAAACTAGTTTAGGTTATTTTTCAGGATTTGAATGGAAAGACAAAACTAGTTTTACTTTAAATGACGGGCATAATTACTATCTTTTCGATATTGAGAAAAAAGAAGGTAAAATATTAATCGAGTTAGATGAAAAGGCGGAAAATATTAATCGTTTTAATGATACTTATGCCTATACTAAGGACAATAATTTGTATTTTTTTGCAAATGGCCTAGAGCATGCAATTACAACTAATACTGATAAGAATATAGTTTCAGGTCAACATTTAGCTAGAAACGAATTTGGTATTAGTAAAGGAATTTTTTGGTCGCCAAATGGAAAATCTATAGCTTTTTATCAAAAAGATGAGTCAGATGTACATGATTATCCTTTATTAGATATTGAATCAGTTCCTGGGGAATTAATATCAATCAAATATCCAATGGCAGGACAAAGTTCTGAAAAGCCTAAGATAGGTATTTACAACTTAGAAAAAAATACAACTGTATTTATAACACCAAAACGTAAGGTTGATGACTATTTAACAAACTTAACATGGACACCTGACGGAAATTATTTAGTTGTTGTTGAGATTAATAGAGAACAGAATCATCTTTGGGTGAATGTATATGATGCTGTTACAGGAACATTTGTACGTTCTTTATTTGATGAAAAAAATGAAAAGTGGGTTGAGCCTGAAAACCCAGTATTTTTTCCATCTTCATCCTCTAATAATTTTATTTGGATAAGTCAACGTGATGGATTTAATAATTTATATTATTACGATTGGAGCGATAAGTTAATAGCTCAATTGACATCAAATAAGTTTGTTACTAAATCTATTTTAGGTACAATTAGTAATGGTAAAGAAATTGTATTTTCGGCGACAGGCGAAAGCCCATTAGATTTTAAATATTTTGCTGTTACTTTAAAAGGAAAACAACGAGAAATTACTAAAGATGGAGGTACACATGCTATCATAATAGGTCATGATGGAAAGTACTTCTTTGATGAATATTCTTCACATACTGTTCCTTCTAAATCGTTATTGTTAGATAATGGTGGGAAAGAAATTAAGGTGCTTTTAGAAGGGAAAAACAAGTTAGAAAATTATGTAATTGGTAAAACAGAAATAGGATCTTTAAAAGCTGAGGATGGAACTATTTTGTATACTCGTTTGATTAAGCCAAGTAATTTTGATCCAACTAAGAAATATCCTGTTATGGTTTATGTTTACGGTGGACCGCATGCTCAAATGATTCAAAATGAATGGTTAGATGGCGCCAATTTGTGGATGCATTGGATGGCAGAAAAAGGGTACTTAATTTTTACATTGGATAATCGTGGTTCAGCAAATCGAGGATTTGAATTTGAAAGTGTAATTCATAGACAACTTGGTACAGTAGAAATGGAAGATCAATTAGTCGGAGTTAATTATTTGAAATCTTTACCTTATGTAGATTCAAATAGATTAGCTGTTCATGGTTGGAGCTTTGGAGGCTATATGACTACCTCTTTAATGTTAAGAAAACCAGGTACTTTTAAAGTTGGTGTAGCTGGTGGTCCTGTA
>CANGHE010000126.1 GCA_947453545.1 Flavobacteriia bacterium | reverse complement strand
ATTAAAGCATCTGAAAAATAATTATTTTCATTATCTTCATCTACATAACATTCGTAAAAAAATAAATTTCCAATGGTACTTTCTGCTAATAATTGCAGTAATTCTTTTTGTCTTTTACTTCTTCTAACGTAAGTTCCTATAAGTTCAGCTGCAGTAAATAATACTGCTTCATTTTCATTATTAATAGCTTTATCTAAAATAAGTTTTATTGACTCAAAATTTTCAGTTGCAAGAGCTAATTGCAAAACAGCCAATGAAAAACCGTCGGAAGCTTCGGTTAAAAAATAATTAGGATCAAAAGGGACATTGGTTTGATTGGAACAAAAATCTTCCCAATCGTTATAGTTTAAGTAACGAGTTAGAACATTAAGAGTATCCTTATAGGGTGTTCTGTGTGGTTTTACTACTCCAAATAATCGTGCGATAGTATGTGTAGAAATATGGAGCTTTTCGGAAGCTAATGCGTCGGAAGCTCTTTCGGCAGTAGCAATATTAATAATCTTGAAACCCAATTGGTTTTCCAGTTGACTGCAAATAGCAAACAGATAAGGGCTTGGCTGGGTCATGGTTTCTTTTAAAGCAATACAAAGATAATGGTAAAACGTTTTGAATATGAAGTTGCAATAAGTTGCAATAAATTTTAATCAATTTACTTATTAATATTGTAAAAAAATTAATAATGAATATACTTAAAAAATTAACTGAAGAGGATAAAAAACTATTAAAATCTGGTGTTATAGAAGTATCCGGGAAAGCAATGAATAGAACCGCATTAGGAATTGTTGCTGCAGTTTTTAAATTATATCCAAAAATTACATTTTCAGAATTAAAAGAGATTTTGCCTGATGATATTAATCCATCTGCACCAAAAAATTTTAAAAGTATATTCAATCCTTTTACAGAAAAGTTATATGGAGTTATTCAACCCATATCCATACAAAAAGAAATTGAAAAAGCAGGTTATGATGTAACCTCTACTCATTTTTATGATGATGACGAAATATTTACTACAAGTGATGGCATAAAAATAATTGTATCAAAATTATGGGAAAGTAAAGATACACAAACAGGTAATAATGATTTACAAATGCTAATAAACCAAATAGAGAAATATGGAATTAGAGTTGTTGATTTTGAAAAACATAAAGGATTTTCAAAAGGCAAATATCATATCGAAGTTATTCAACCTATATTATTTAGTAAACTATCTGAAAGTAAATCTTCAAAATTAAAATATTGGCTATTACTATTATTGGTATTTATTTTAATAGCAGCCTACTTAATCAAAAACAATTAAAAACAATTAAAATTAAAATTATGGCAGAATTATCAATTAGTGGAAGAATGATGGTTAAAACATTAAGAGCAGATTTTAAAAAAGTATACGGATTAACATTAAGAGTATACGATGGTTCCAAAGGAGCAGATGAAGACGCAACTTTGGCTAGTTTAGCAAAGAAAAAAGATAAAAAAGTAGATGATTTTTCCGCCAGCCCTAATATGCTTGTAGGTAATTTTGAAGAGCGATTTGAAAAAGCTACTGGTTTAAAAATTCAAGTTGCATCTTTTGATGATAGAAAATTAGTCAACAATGCTTTAACCTTAACACAAGCTAAAGAAGTTTAATAAAAAAGGAGTCCATAGTAATTTATGAACTCCTTTTTAATAAAATATTTAATCATGGCAAAATCACATACAAGCAAAGTAACAGGTTCAAAGCACACCACTAAAACAGTCACAAAAGCTGGCAAAGCAGACAAAAGAACAACGCTAGGTGGAGCAAAGAAGAAAAAATAAACTTAGAATTTTGGAAAGAAATTTATTAAACGATTTAGAATCATTATTCAACAATAACTTTATTGCTGAAGCAAGAAATCTAAATGAATCGTTAGGCAATCATTATTTCAACGAAAATATGCAACCTATGTATTTTAATGGGAAATTAGATGCTAAAACAGTTATGATTATGTTGAATCCAGGGAATTCTGACAATTCGAAAAGTCCTTATAGTTTTTTAGATGATAAATCAAAATACAAGTCGTTTGAAGAATTCTATAAGGACCATCTAAATACTCTAATTAACTATGGCACTATCGATTTTGATAGACTTGACAACTTTGATTTAAAGCAAGCCGCATTTCTTCATAATTTTAAAAATTTAGATTTTGAAATTCATAATGAATTTTGGAATACTACTGACTTAAAAAGAATTGCTAAGAGAAATGTTCTTATGGATAAATTGCAACTTGAATTTATACCTTATCCATCAAGAGATTTTAAAGGATTGTTAGACAATAAAAAATTAGCAACACAAAATATCATCCACTTAAAAAAATATATTTACAGAATATTAGATATAATAATTGAACATCCTAGAGATAATGTATACTTCTGTAGCAAACAATTCTATAACTTGTTTTCAGTTTGCAAAGAAATAGTAGATTTCAACGCAGAAATAGAAATGGAGCCAATTATTGAATTTAAAGATATTGAAGGAAAATTAACCCTTCGATTCAGTAAGATAACTATCAATTATAAAAGTACTACCATTAAAGCTGGAATAGCGCATTCATTCGCAAGTCAAGCTTTACCAAATGCTTATAAAAAAATGATGCGTTATGGTAATTTTTGTTATAATGAAATGAAAAAATAAATGGCAAAACAAGCAACAAAGAATGATGAAGACTTATCATCATTAATCCCACAAGCTGATAAAATAGTTTTTAAGAATGATGTAAAATCAATTTGTAGTCAATTGGATGTGTTGCTTTCTATTGCGAGTAAATCACAATTAAAAAATGAAGAAAGTTCTATTTTTGAAATTAAGATACGATCTGGAATTATGAGATTAAAAAAGCAAGAAGCGTATGATGAGGCTGCATTTTATGAAACAGAAATTATAAAAATTACCAAAACAAATACAATCAAGAAAAATAATGAATTGTATTTCTTTATCTTTTCAATTATTGGATTAACATTAATTGCTTGTTTTGGAAACAAGATTCTTTATGAGTCATTTTCATTATACAAAAAAGTAATTGATACTGTAATCCACTATTTTAAATAAAACACAAATGATGCTAACGATATTATTAAATTTCTGGGGAATTATTGCTGCTGCAGGAACCGGAATTATTGCTCTAATAGGATTTATAATTGGTTGGAAATTTTCTGACTTTTTTATTCCGCCAAGAGATTATTGGACAAAAAGTGGAGCAACTATGTTGGGTACAAAATTTGGAATTGCTTTAGGAGGCGCCTATTTTGCAGTTTGGGGTATTGCTGCTTTAATTTCAGCTATTTTTCATTAAATATTTTATATTAAATTAGCCGAAAAAACTACCCAAGACCAATGTTACAACCTACTAAAAACACTTTAAGTTTATTCGTTCTAGTACTTTCTTTTACTGCATATTCACAAGTAACCGTTTGCAGTTGGAATTTAATGAACTTTGGAAAATCAAAATCGGATACCGAATTGGCGTTTATTGCTTCCACTATAAATAATTATGATATAGTTACCATTCAAGAAGTAGTCGCTGGTAATGGTGGTGCCAAAGCCGTTTATCGGTTGGTGAATATTCTTAACAATAAAGGTTTTCAATGGGATTATGTTATAAGTGACCCAACTACAAGTGCCAATGCCTCTAGTAGGGAACGGTATGCTTTTTTATGGAAAACGTCTAAAGTTAAAAAAATAGGTGCCAGTTGGCTGGAGCAAAACTACCAAGAAGAAATAGACCGGGAACCGTTTATGAGTACTTTTGAATATAAAGGAAAACAATTTACTATTGCTAGTTTTCATGCGGTACCAAAAAAGAAAAATCCCGAAAGCGAAATAAAATATTTTAAATTATTGCCTGCCCTATACCCTACTCTTCATCTTGTGTTTATGGGTGATTTTAACTGTGGGCAATCCAATACGGTTTTCAATCCTTTGAAGAAAATGGGGTACAAAAGTATTTTAGAAAACCAAAAAACTAGTTTACGTCAGAAGTGCATTAATAACGATTGTTTGGCTTCGGAGTATGATACTATGTTTTATAATTCGGTTAAAATTAATAGACAACAATCGGGATTTAATCCTTTTTACAAAAGTTTTGCTACCCTAAAAGAAGCAAGGAAAATATCCGATCACATTCCTATTTGGAGTACGTTTCAGTTGAATTGAGATTTAATAATTGATTAACAATTACCTAGGATTTGTTACTGGTTTTAAATCTATAAGAACAACTTTTAATTAAGTTTAATACACAAAAAGATAAATAAGATTTGTAACAAATAGACCTAACATGGTTGCTAACAAACCTAAATTTATTATAGAATTATTAGAATAACGAGATGCGGTAGAAAGCCCCATCGATACTATTAATAATGCAAAAACTATCCCTTTAGAAACAAAGCCAACATATAGGTATACCCAATTTTTATCTAAAATAAGAACTTCATTTACTTTGCTAAATAAAGGAGACTTAATAATCTTTATTTTTTGTCCCGATTTAAAATCTCGTAAAGGCTGCTTCCCTATTCTATAAAGTTGTCCGTCTTTTAGTTCTACAATATTTATAATTTCGTAACCTGTTCGGTTTCCTGAACCAAAATATCTTTGGGTACTATGAAAGGATTCTAACTCCTCTATCGGCAATACTTTTCCAGGAATAAAAACATCTAGAAAAAGAAATAGTACTGCTATTAGATTGAAAAGGATAATATATTTTTGAGTCTGTTTATTCAATGGTTTCGGTTATTATTTATTTTCTGATTTGCAAATAAAAAAATTTAGTATGCTCCGCCTAAACTTACTAATATTTTCCACCAATCGGCTTTTCCTTCGTTTTTACCAAGCCGTACAACAATCAGTTTTTTATTTGGATTAACATAAATGTATTGTCCTAAAATTCCTTCGGCCATAAAATCGCCAGTTTTTGTTGGTAACCACCATTGGTACTGGTAATACCAAGCACTTCCGTTGGTGGTATCCATTTTTGTAGATTGTGCTACCCATTGTTCGGATACAATTTGTTTGTTATTCCATTTTCCTTTGTTCAAGTAAAGTCTACCTATTTTGGCAAAATCTCTAGCCCTTGCATTGATACAGCAAAAAGTTTTTTCTAATCCATTATTCTTATTATCCAAACTCCAAGAAGCATCGTATTCCATCTCCAAAGGCTTCCATAATTTTTCTTCTAAATAGGCAGATATTGTTTTGTTTTTTAATGCTCTTTCCAGAACTAACCCTAAAATTTGTGTGTTGCCACTTACATAATCAAATTGTTTTCCGGGTTCACTTTTAAGTTTCATTTTACTAATTGCTTTTCGAAGATTGGTACCATAATAAAAAGTTGCTGCATCGCCAAACGGATTGTAATAACTTTCGTTAAATTTTAGTCCCGAAGTCATTTGCAATAAATGTTCTATGGTTATTTTTTCAAATCCATTTTGTTTAAGTTCTGGAATGTAATTCGTAATTGGTTCGTTTACCGATTGAATTAACTTATCATCAATGGCACAACCAATAAGAATAGAAGTAATTGATTTTGCCATTGAAAATGAAGGGACGATGGATGCTGCATCGTATTTATCCCAATATTTTTCATATTGAATCGTATCGTCTTTTATTATCAAAAATGCAACGGTATTGTTGTCTTTTAAATATTTTTCAAACGGATAAACTTTGTTTTTTATATTAAGATCTATCGGAACTCTTCCTTTTTTAGCAATAGGAAATTGAAATTTTACTGTTCCCGTTTCGATATTTCTAGCAGGGAATTTTTTATAATCTTTTATGTCTGCAAAATTATAAATTACAAATCGTCCTACTTTACACGAATTTAATGTTATTAATAAAAGTAAAGTTACAACTACAAGGTATTTTTTTTTCATTTGTTTATTTTTTTTTATTCCTTCAAAATAGCGTTTAACTTGTTAATGAAAGATCCGATGCTACATAAACTCTTTATTTACTTTGCTAATATATAAAAATAACACCACGAATCTATTAATCGTATTTCCTGCTTACCTATATCTATTTTAAAGGGTAAACATTCCAATATAACAAATAACATTTAGTAGTTTATATCGTAATCTTTGCTGAAAATTAGTATATTTGAATTAAATAATACCAATCTGAAACGATAAAAACCTACACAACCATGGGAAAATTTGGATTTTCATTTTCGTTAAACCGACTATTAGGCATTACACAAGCCAAACAAAAATTTGCTAGATCTACGGGTATACCAACTACTAAAGGAGGCTTGCAACGTAAAATAGGTAACAGTATTTTGAAACTGTTTTTTAAATAAGAAACCCTCGCAGGGTTTGAACCCTGCGAGGGTTGGATTGATATAAAAAAATTTAAATATTATGGAAGCAAAAGTTTTACTTAATTATGGAAATTATTATCATATCTACAATCGAGGAAATAATGGCATTGATGTATTTTTAGAAAATGAAAATTATTACTATTTTCTTCGTTTGTATGCTAAATATATTGAACCAATAGCAGAAACCTATGCATGGTGTTTATTGAAAAATCATTTTCATATTTTAGTTAGAATTAAAGAAAAAGCAGAAATTATTGAAAGTGAATTGACTTATAGTACTACTGAAAAACCGAAAACAATCGAACCCTACAGACAATTTTCGCATTTATTTAATTCTTATACCCAGGCTATCAATAAAAAACACCATAGAACTGGAAGTTTGTTTGAAAAGAATTTTGAACGAAAATTAGTAACTTCGGAAAGTTATTTTCGTCAACTCATTTTTTATATTCATAATAATCCGGTTCATCATGGTTTCGTAAAACAAATGAGTTTATATCCTTGGTCATCATATGAAACAATAGTTTCTGATAAATCTACAAGATTAAAAAGAAATGAAGTTGTAGAACTTTTCGGTGATAAAGAAAATTTTATTTTTTTTCATAATCAACAACAAAACACAAACGATATTAATGATTTAATAATTGAATAGAAAAATAAACTAAAAATTATTTTAACTCTGCAAGGGTTTTTAAACCCTTGCAGAGTTAAAAAAGATTTTATTACATTTGAAATCAAATAATAATCCATGTTAAAAACAATCCTTTTTATTGGAATCGGTGGTGCTATTGGCAGCGTGTTAAGATACCTAACCTCGGTTATGGTTACTAAATATTGGTCTAATCAATTTCCTCTAGCAACCTTTATCACTAATGTGTTAGGATGTTTTGTCATTGGATTATTTATAGGATTATTAGAAAAAAATAATTTAGCCAACAGCAGTTTAAAATGGTTTTTAGTAACCGGTTTCTGTGGTGGTTATACTACCTTTTCCACCTTTGGCTTCGAAAATTACTCCCTTTTTCAATCTAATAATTCCATTCTCGCTTTTGGGTATATTGCTATGAGTGTTCTTCTAGGGATATTTGCAGTTTGGCTCGGTCTTTTTGTTTCCAAATAACATTTTTTTAACACAAAAAAATGTAATTTCGCAACCTATGAACGAAAAAGACATTCTTGAATTAACCGAATTATTGGCAACGCCAAAGAAAATTGCTATTATACCGCACCGAAGTCCCGATGGTGATGCCATGGGATCTACCCTTGGAATGTATCATTTTCTATTGAAATTGAACCACCAACCGGTAGTAATT
>CANGHE010000125.1 GCA_947453545.1 Flavobacteriia bacterium | reverse complement strand
GATATTGTGATTATGGGCGGCAACAATTATAGAAAAAGTATCTTTAATGGTGAATTCGCTGTAATAAATGAGGTCAATGCTATTCCTACTTCACGAACCATTGGCTTAAAAGGTAAAGATTCTGTTACGTTAACATGGAGAGAGGTAGAACTCGTTTTTCCTGATGCTGAAAGCAATAACAAAGTTGTAAAAGGGAAAATGTTGGAAAATTTCCTGAATGGTGAGAATTATTTAAGACCAGAAGAAACGCAAGCCTTGTATGTAGATTTCAGAAATAGACACCCTGGTTTAAAACCTAAATCAGAAGAATTCAAAGAAGCAATAATACAAGACGAGTATTTCAATTGTTTATTGATGAAATATGGTTATGCCGTTACATGTCATAAAGCTCAAGGTGGTGAATGGGATAATGTTTTTACGATTTGGGATAAAGGAAATTCTGAAAATTTTGATAGCTTGAATGAAAAACAATCAAAAAGATCCAAAGACAATGTAGATTTCTACAGATGGGCTTATACAGCAATCACAAGATCATCTAAAACGCTTTATGCTTTAAATCCTCCATTTTTCAATTCTTATTCAAACATGGCATTCCTCGATGTAAATGTCATTAATGCTCTAAATGAATTAACTGGAAATCATATTCAAACAGAAGAAATTGGTTTGGATAGTGAATTACTACAAGAACTTTCTAACTTAAGCCTTCTTGAGCAACCTATTCCACTTCAGGATCATTTTATCAAAGTACGAGATGCATTAAGAAAACAATACATTGAAATTGTTGGCTGGGAGAAAGTTGGTTATGAGATTAGATACTCATTCAGGAGAGAACAAGATAAGGCAGTTTTTAGAACATACGTAAATGGACAAAATGAATTTAAAAAAACTTTTGCTTCAATGCCAAATCTTTCTCCAAACAATGATTTTAATAATACATTAATTGAAATATTAAATTATTTACCAAATGTTTCTATAAAGCGAGACACAGCAGAAACAATTATTAGCCAAATTGAATTTGAATTTGAGTTAGAAGAAGAGTTTCCATTTACAAGAAACCTATTTGATGATTTGGTGTTATTGTTGAAAGAAATAAATATAATAATTGATGGTATTGAACATCAGCAATACAAAGAACGCTATACATTTATGCGAAACAGTGAAAAAGCTGTTATAGATTTTGAATATAAAAACAATGGTTTTTTTGGAAGAGTAGTACCTATTCAAAAACAATCAAATAGTAGTCAATTGATATCAGATATTAAAACTGCATTACAAACTTTTAAACAAGGAGATTATGCCATCTAAAGAAATAAAAGAACTTCGTCAATCTGGAAAATTAGAAGAAGCCCTAACAATGGCTAAAGCTGAATTGGAATTACAGCCTGAAAATATTTGGGCAAAACGAAACATAAGTTGGGTATATTATGAATATATCAAACAAAATTCAGCACCAGAACATGTCGATACTTTTATTACTTGGTTAAAAGAAATTCAAAATTTATTGATGCCGGAAGAAGAAAAGATACTCTTTGATAATTTGGCCTGGCAAATTGGTTCTTTAGTATTTAAGTTAGCTAATGCAAATGATAATTCTCGTTTTAGTAAATTATTTCAACTTTTGGAACTTAGTCAAACTTTTTGCTATACGAAACCATCAGAGGGATATAGTTTTTTATTTAAAGCTTTTCATAAAGCTTTAAAAGAAACTGACAAGTATATTTTATTTGCAGATTGGTGGGGTTATGAAAATTTTAGAGAGGAAGATTATAAAAAAGAAACACTTCCAAATGGTAAAGAAGTAATGTCTATTGTAGAGCAAGCCTTCATTGCTTATGCAAAGCATCTATTACCGAAACAAAGTTATGAAGGAGAAATTATTTTTGATAAAGTAAAAGCTTCAGAATTCATCCCAAAATTAATTGAATTAGAAGAAAAACATCCCGAATATCAATATCCTGCCTATTTTATTGCAAAATTATTGTTAGCAATTGGAGATAAAGAAAATATGCTCGTTCATTTGCTCCCATTTGCTAAAAAAAAACGTAATGATTTTTGGGTCTGGGAAGTTTTAGCTGAAGCGTTTTCTAATGACTCTGAAAAAGTTTTTGCTTGTTATTGTAAAGGATTATCCTGTAAAAGTCCTGAAGAAATGCTAATAGGTTTGAGAAAAAAAATAGCAAAAATATTAATAGAAAAAAATCAATTTAATGAAGCTAAGACTGAAATTGAGTTAATAGTAAAGGTAAGAAATGAAAAAGGTTATAGAATACCGAATGAAATAGTTGATTGGCAATCAAAAGATTGGTATCATAACGCGAATAGTTCAAAGAATAATATTGATTTTTATAAAAATTATTTATCTGTAGCAGAATCTATTTTGTTTTATGATATCCCTGAAGAAACAATCATTGTTGAGTTTGTAAATTCAGATAGAAAAATTTTAAATTTTATTGCATCAGAAACTAAATATGGTTTTTTAAAATATGATAGGTTTTTTAGAGAAGTAAAAATTGGTGATGTAATAAAAGTACGCTTTCAATCTGGTAGTAGTGAAGGTATGCATCAACTATACACAGCTGTTAAAACTAATGATGAAAACTTTAAAAAACAATTCTTTATAGAAGTTGAAGGTCAACTGAGAATACAAGAGGGAAAACCATTCGGCTTTTTAAAAGATATATTTATTCATCCTTCATTAGTTTCTAAACTGAATTTAAAAGATGGTATGTCTTTTAAAGGTAATGCTATAAAAACCTACAATAAAGAAAAAAAACAATGGGGTTGGAAATTAATTTAAAATATGAAAAAAACTGAAATTATTATATTAAGAGATTTTGCTGAACAAATTAATATTCAAGTTAGTTTTACTAATCTTGAAAGAACTTATTACACAAAACTAAATAAATGGCCACACTCCAAAAAAGTTTGGCTTTACATTGATTATTTTGAGCAATGGTATGAAAAATATTTATTTGATGAAAAAGCGGCAATCTTTATTGCAGATAATTTAGATTTTAACAATCTTATTTGGCATAATACAGAAACTGGAGAAAATTCAATACCTGAAAAGAAGAGAAAGGTTATTGCTAGAGATTTAATATGTAAATTTAATTTAGTTAGAATAATACCTAAGGGTGGTACGAAATATTTTGATTCATATATTAGAGTTATTCTAAAGGATGATTACGAAAGTGCAAAACCTATATCTGATGAAGAATTAATACATAAAAATACCATTAGGTAAGATACTGTTTGATGTAAAAAATATAAATAATTAACCAAGATTTTATTAAAAAATAAAAATAATTAATAAGAGATTATAAAATTACCCAAATGAACCCAACCCAATCCACATCAATAAGCACGCTATCCCACGAAATTGTCCAAAACATAGAAAACAAAGAAGAAAATAAAAACTTAATTCCAACTGGTTTTCAGTATTTGGATGAACAGTTTGGTGGTATGTCTTTGGGTGAATTAGTAGTTATTGGAGGTAGACCAGCAATGGGTAAAAGTCAATTTGTAATTAATTTAGTATCTAATATCTGCGATACAGAACCTACATTGTTTTTCTCTTTTGATTTAACGCCCGCAACATTTACCTCTCGTATTTTATCGAATAGAACAGGTATTGCAGTAGATAAAATTATTCAGAATCAATTATTTGATTCCGATGTTAATTTAATAAAAGTGTCTGCTAAACAACTTGAAAATTGCAAATTATTTGTGAGTGATATAGGAGTTTCTAATATTTCACAAACCATTGAAATAATCAAAGAGCATGTTGAACTTTATAATACTAAAATTGTAGTTATTGATTATTTACAACTCTTAGGAATAGGTAAATATAATTCTGGAAGAGAGGCAGAAATTGGTCATATTTGTAGAGTGTTGAAAATGTGCGCTAAAGAACTTAATATTTGTATTGTGTTATTAAGTCAATTAAGCCGTGCTGTTGAAGTAAGAGGAAGCAGTAAAAAACCACAACTCTCCGATTTGAGGGATAGTGGGTCTATTGAACAAATTGCTGACAAAGTTTGGTTGTTGTATCGCCCAGAATACTACATGATTGAGGAGTTGGATGACGATGAGTTTACTTCATCCGATTGTATACTAATGCTTATTGTCGCCAAAAATAAAAATGGTAAAATAGGTGTAAGTTATTTTAAACGAAATGATAACTTTACAGAATTCCATTCTATAAAAAAACCAGGAGATAGTTTTGAATTTAACGAAAATCGTCTTTCTGAATTACAAAAACCATCTTTCAAGGGACTAAATAATGAAAATGAAGTTCCTTTTTAAACATACAAAAGCCGTTGGAGAAAATTATGAAGTCAAACCTAAATAAAAAAAATGACTTAGAGATTGTGTTCCGCAATCCAATCAATAGTGTTGCTAGGTACTAAAGATATCTGTTTCCTTCGTAAACAGATGATATTCAAAGATAATCAAACAACGGCTTTTTAATAATGAAAACTAATTTACTTCTCGATAAAATTCATTCCAATATAGAAGACTACAACAAGTACTTCTATGGTCCTCAATATGATGTGATATTTCGCTTTGAGCAAAAATTCTTTGTGTCTCAATTATTATCGGTAGTCAAAATTTCAGATTTAAGAATTCTGCTAAAGGCAAGAATATCTAAAATTAATAAATTGATGAATGAACCTAGTTACATTACTTTTTCAATCCCTAAAAAAAGAGGTGGAAATCGCTTGATTCAATCTCCCGATAGTAATTTAATGAGACTTCAATCGAGGTTAAATTTTTTCCTACAAAATTATTACCATTTAATACGACCTGAAGGAATTCATGGTTTTGTCATCAATCCGAATAAAAAAGAGAAAATTTGTAATATTGTGGATAATGCTAAAATCCATATTAATCAAAAACAGGTTCTAAACCTTGATTTGAAAGATTTTTTCCCATCCATTCAAGCCTATAGAGTGAAAGAATTGTTTGTTTCAGATTACTTTAAATTTAATGATGAGGTTGCGAATGCCTTGGCCTTATTAGTTACTTATAATGGAAAATTACCTATAGGAGCTCCTACATCTCCAGTAATTTCTAATTTTATCTGTTTAGAATTAGATGCCAATTTAATTGCTTTTTGTAAAGAAAACCAACTGAATTTTAGTCGCTATGCCGATGATTTAACATTTTCCTGTAACGAGGAAATTTCTAAAGAAACTATCAGCCGCATTTTTGAAATTATTAAAAACAATAATTTTGAAGTGAATCATAAAAAAACGCGGTTGAAATCAAATCACAGAAAACAAACTGTTACTGGCCTTGTCGTAAATGAAATAGTGAATGTAGATAGAAAAACCCTTAAAATGGTTAGAGCCATGTTATATGATGCTTCAAAAAATGGAATTGAAAAAGCAGCGAGTAAACACTTTACTTCTAATAATTCCGATGCTACTTACTTTTTAAATCGGTTAAACGGATATATTAATTTCATCGCTCAAGTAAGAGGTTTTGATGATACTTTGGTTATTAAATTCAAAAGTGAATTTAAAAATTTAAAGAATTAGAAATTCAAAAATATTCAGGAATTAATAGTGTGCTTTATTTGCACACTTGAGTTTAATATTTGCAAAAATAAATAAATATAAACTTATGAATATTATTGGAAAAGTTACCGATCTATTGCCATTACAAACCGGAATAAGCAAAAACGGACAATGGAGAAAACAAGATATTATTGTTGAAACTAGCGGACAATACCCTAAAAAAATCTGTATTAGTATTTGGGGAGACAAAATCAATGAGAAGCAATTACTCATTGGAAATAACTTGGACATTTCCTTCGAATTAGAAAGTCGCGAATTCAATGGGAAATGGTATACCGATGTTAAAGCATGGAAAATAAATTTAACCGAAAAAATTACTGAAGAAAAACCCGTAGATTTTCATTTTTCTACGGACGAAATTTCTGAAGTAGAGGACGATGGTCTTCCCTTTTAACTTTTTAAAATAAAAATTTTAAAGTCATAATTTGTTATTTAATAGTACTATTTAATATGGACGATTATACTAAATACATTTTACTAAGCCACCTGCATTGGATAGAAATGGGAATTAATAAAGAAGAAATTATAAAATCTTACAATGAGATAAAAGATAAAGATATTTTTTCAGGGGTTAAAATGCACCAAATCCAAGAAAATTTAGGTTATAACGTAAATTACAAAGAAGTAATTACTGCTTCTGATTATGATAAAATCACCTATTTATGGCTAAGTCTTTCCCGAGTTAATATTGATTTATCATTTGTTAAGTTTTGTTCTAATTTAGAAGAAATAAACATTGGTTGTTTTGACCAAGTCAATTTAGATGCATTAAAAGAGAATATCAAATTAAAAAAAATAATTGCAAACGGAAATAAAATTGACAATATAGAAGCATTATTTTGCCATAGAGATTTGGAGTATCTAAATATTGAAGATAACCCATGCTGTTCTATAAAACCAATTGCTCATTTAAAAAAAATCAAAGAGTTAAAAGTTGGGTTAATTGATGATGAAATGGATGCATTAAACCTCCTTAAAAATAATTCTACCTGTAGCATGATTTATTTAATTGAGGGTGGAAAGACAGATTTCGAAAATTTTATTTTTCCTTACTTCTATTTGTTAATTACTAAAGATGAGTATCAAATAGATATTCACATAGAAGGAGTTAATGAAAATTCTTCCTATCCGACAGAAACAAGAATTCCTGAAGATTTATTGCAGAATAAAGAATATTCTGAAAAACTTATGGAAAATTTAATAAAGGACGTTACAAAACGTTTGGAAATAATTTTAGGTAAGAAAATTATTTTTGACTTTAATAATTTATATACATTTGGATATTCGTATCACCTTAATTACATACATAAACTATAATGAACATTGAACAACTTGAACTTATTCGGCAACTTGAA
The DNA here is from genome assembly GCA_947453545.1 of Flavobacteriia bacterium. Lineage (GTDB taxonomy): Bacteria > Bacteroidota > Bacteroidia > Flavobacteriales_D > Crocinitomicaceae > CANHVK01. Next base: position 703 of record CANGHE010000125.1, on the reverse strand, counting down.
GAAATGGGAGAAGTAACTTTTGTAAAAAAGGTTGAAGACCCAAAAGTTGCATTTGCAAATTACTTTTCTAATCTAGATATTTATGGAATTGGTAGTTTATTAAATGATAACCATTATTACGATGGGGTTTCTAAAGAAAATTACCTAAATCTAATCCAAATACAATTTGAAAGTTTAAAAAGTAAAGGAATACATTCTTTACAATTAATTTCAGGTATTTGTAATTTATGTAAAAAAGGATGTTCAGGATTTACCTTCCTTGATGATGATAAAGGGTTTTATATTGATTTAATTCTTGAAATCAAAAATTCTGAAATCGTCAACTTTATGGAATGTATGAGTTTAAAAAATGAATTTGAAGTTACTGCCAAAAAGAAACAAATAGTAATGAAATCTTTCAAATTAGATGAAGACTTGGATAGAGTTCCTTTTTAATTAAAGTAATTAAAATTACAATTTCATTTTGAAAATACTCTACATTCCGATTAATTCTCCATTATCATAAACAACCTAAATGTCCCCAACCGATAAAAATACCAATTACCGAATTTATTTTGTAGCATTAATTATTTTTTTGCTTGCAATTGCTATTGTATTTAAACTTACAAACATTCAGTGGGTTCATGGTACCTATTACAAAAAACTTGCTAAGAAACAAGATATAAAAAGTTTTGTTATTCCTGCCAATAGAGGTAATATCTAT
>CANGHE010000124.1 GCA_947453545.1 Flavobacteriia bacterium | reverse complement strand
CAATGAGTTTATGGTGACCTACTTCATAGGAAACACCTTATACGACAAAAAATTTATTTTTAGAAAAAACACCGTTAACGAAGAAGCCACCGAAGAAGTGCCAATTTTGTTTGTTGAAGGTGTTATAGTAAGGTAATCACCGCCCAGTTTGTAATTCCGTAGGATACGAGCGAGTGCGTTTGTGGCTACGAGGTCAGGAGACCTCGCAGAGCCTTTAGATTTGCATAATAAATTATTCTTAAATTTACAATAACAACCAAACTGACAAAGTGAACCATTCGCGCCGCAAAGTTTTAAGACTTATCCCCCGATTAGGACTTTGTCAGTTTATATTGAACAAGCATCAAATAGTAATTCAGGTTTTAAGGCCTATTATCAAGGTTACGAGTGTGTTCAATAATTTGGTTGCTAATCTTTAAAAACTTTTCATATGAGCAAATTTAAGCATTTTTTAGGTATTGATGTATCAAAAGAATATTTTGATGCTGTTGTAATTTTGGATGGAAATAAAGAAAAACCCATTCACAGTCAATTTGTAAATGATTACAAAGGAATTAAGTCCCTTTGTAAATGGCTAAAGGAACAAGGTTCAACGTTTGAAAATACTCTTGTTTGTTTAGAACACACAGGAATGTATGGTAAGTTAATTATCAAGTATCTAATGGTTTATAATTTCTCCCTTTGGGTTGAAATGTCACTTAAAATCATTCGTAGTATAGGGGTTCAAAGAGGTAAAAATGATAAAGTTGACGCCGAAAGAATTGCCTATTATGCTATGAAAAACGTGGAGGAAGCAATTATTTTCAATGCTCCTAGAATAGAAATTAACAAAATTAGAAACCTATTATCTTTGCGAGAAAAATTAGTTACAACAAAAGCTTCTTTATTGCGCAATGTTAAAGAACTCAAATCGTTTGATTTAGAAGTGGCTAAACTCTCTGAAAAACTGCAGAAAAACGCCATCAAAGGAATCGATTTAGATCTGAAAAAAATCGAAAAACAATTGGACAAAATAATAAATGAAGATGCAAATCTTTCTAGAATTTTCACAGTTGCCACATCGGTAACGGGTATTGGAAAAGTAACTGCCTTGTTTTTAATTTGTTTCACAAATGAATTTACAATGTACACAACTCCTCGCCAATTGGCGTGTTATGCAGGCGTTGTACCTTTTGAACACACCTCGGGGAAAAGTGTACGTTCAAAACCAAAAGTGCATTATATGGCAAACAAAAAATTAAAAAAACAACTTCACATGTGTGCCTTATCGGCAATAACAAGCGATCCAGAATTGAAACATTATTTTAATAGAAAAGTGGAAGAAGGAAAAAACAAAATGCTGGTCATTAATAATGTTAGGAACAAACTTCTACATCGAGTGTGTGCTTGTGTAAGAGAAAATAAAATGTTTGAAAAAAGACAAGTAGCTTAAAAAAATATCAAATAAATTTCTTTTGAAAGGAAAGAGAAAAATAATCTCTTCCCCTTCGCAAGACCTTGTTGTTTTTCCTAAAGCAAATTTATTAAATTATTCGCAAAAAATAAATGAAAAATTTATCAATATTTATTTGGTAATATCATAGTAATCGGGGAACAAAATGAGATTAGTCCTTCAAAAATGGCTACGTTTTTTACATGCCCTGTTTCACTTGTTGATTTCATAATTTATATTATTTTAAAGTTATACTATAAATTTAAAGAAATTATTTTTTTCTAAATTTTAAAATTTTGTTAAAGTATAGCATTAGGGGTTAGCTTATTGCCCGTTTTTATTAGTAAGAGAGGCTTGATTTATTAAACTACTAGGATGTTTAATATGGACCGAGTTGCAGTGTAGTTCCCCTCCCCAACCCTCTCCAAAGGGTAGGGAGCCGAAATTGCATAAAGAGTTCTAGTAGTAATTAGTTCCTGAATAGTACAACAAAACCCTCTATTAGAGGGTTTTGCTTTTTTGTATTTTTGCTTTGTCTTTGTTTGTGGCTAAGAGGTCAGGAGACCTAGCAGAGCATCACGGTTCTATAGAACACTTCGTAGAGCGGGTATTAAGAACATTTTGTAATTTAGCTATGCTTTTCAATAGATGTGAAAGTTCCTTGAATTGTATTATTTGTATAGTTTACTCCAATTTGTGGATTTTCTACATATTTAACAATATTTGTAAAATTAAATTCACCACTCATAGTTATTCCATCATAATAAGTTATTTTAAGCTGTCCAGAAGATGTGCCATTAACGAAATGATATTCTGAAGTATCTAGTCCTGAACCCATTATTGAAAATAAAAAACCAGGAGTATTTATGTTGATTATTTGACCATTTTGGATATTAGATCCTAAAGAAAATGAAATAGATTTTGGAAATGAAACAGTAAAATTATTTTGGTGTATGTATCCATAAATTGAATAATCATATGTTCCATTACTATTAATTGTTTTATTCCATTTCAAACGATCATTAGAATCAATATATTCTTGATAGACAATATCATTTATTTTCATTGTTATTTTAGAATTTGGATCAATTCCACTAACAGAACTATTCCATTCATCAACTGAGCTATGAGAACAACTTGAAAATATTAATGCTAAACATGATATTAGATAAAAATTTTTCATAATAATATTAAATTTTGAAGAGGCCTAATTTATCATTAGACCGGTTTGATTTTTTTTATTAAAATTGATAACCAAATTTTAGTTGAAAATCGATTGGAAATCCAGTTGTAATACCCCAACCGATATCTTCTCCTAAATTTTCAGCACCATTTGTTGAGTTTAAATTAACATTTTGCTTTGGTGCAGAATAAGCTCTAAAACCTATAAGGGGCTCAATTGTAAATCCGCTTGGGCGAAGGTATTTATATCCCCAAGCTACTCCACCACCATAGGTAGACCATCTAGCAGATGTACTATTCATATATTGCAAAGTAGTTAAATTACCATATCCAGCTTTTATTTGAAAAAATCCTCCAGATTCATTACTATCACTAACATATAATCTTAGAAACGGTTCAATAAGAGGACCTTTCCAGTTTACCATATAATAATTCAAATTGGCTCCAGTTGAAAATTTATTGCCAATAGGCATCTCATATTGCAATCTAATTTTGGTATTTAAAATGCCAATAGTTCCCGAAGCATGCCCTTTAAAATTTTGAGCGTTTGTAAATCCAAAAGCAAAAAATGCTCCCATGATTAAAATAATTTTTTTCATTTTTTTTGATTTAATAGGTTAATATTTTTCAAAACTAAATCAAATAAAACAATTCAAATACATGAATTAGTAAGCGTAGCACTTTAGAAAGTAAACGTAATTAATTATCTAATTCTAACTTTAAGATAATGGTGGTTCCTTGGTTTGGAATGGAACTAATAGTAATAGGTTCTATAGCATTGTGTTGCAATAAGCCTAAGCGTTCTTTTACCAATGTTATCCCTTTGGAAGCATGGAGTAGGTTTAGGTTTTCTATGGAGATTCCTTTTCCGTTGTCTTTAATTTCACAAAGCAATAGGGTATCTTTTACTTGAAAAGTGATCTCTAAAGTTGGGTTTTTCGAATTGGAATCGAAAGCATGTACAAATACATTTTCTATAAAGGGCTGCAATAGCATTGGGGGAATTTCTATAGCATAAGTATCCAATTCTTCGGGCAGGTTAAGTTGGAATGCAATAGCCTCCTTAAATCGCATGTTTTCTAATTGGATGTAGGTTTTTAAATAGTGTATTTCATTTTCGAGAGTGATTCGGGGTTGCGAGGAATTGTCTAGCGTTTGTCGGATTAATTTTGAAAATTCCGACATGTACCGTAAAGCTTCATCTACATTGTTTTTAATGATAAAATTCTGAATAGAATTCATGGCGTTGAATATAAAATGGGGATTCATTTGACTTTGTAGTGCTTCCATTTTAGTTTCCGACAAACGTCTTTGAACTTCGCTTTTAGCTTGTTCTTGTATAGCAATGTATTGAATTCTTTTTTTATAACTTATAAAACCAAGGGCTAGTGTTATTAGGATGCAACTAATGCTGAACCACCCTGTTTTCCAGAAGGGTGGTGTGATGATTATAGTAAGTGTTTTGGTTTGAAACACTGCTCCTGTGCCTGTATTTTTACCGGCAATAAGTAGTTGGAATTTTCCGTTTGGAATTCCTCTTAATTGAATTTTGGTGGAACTATCGAAGTCACTCCAAGAATTAGACAGTCCAATAATTTTATAACGGTATACATTTTTACTGGCATTTCGTAGATTGAAATTGTTGAAAATTAGTTCTACATCATTTTGATTGTATTCTAGTATTAGTTTATTGGGGATGTAATTTTCCCAAATATAATCGGCAGTAGTGTTGCGGTAATTAGTCCCGTTTACTTTGATGTTGGTTATAATAATAGAGGTTGGAGCAGTTTCTTTAGCTAGTAATTGTTTTACATTTAAAAAAAGCAAACCATTGTTGGTTGCAATATATAAATTACCATTTTTATCTTTGCTGCAATCGTTAAATTGTACGTCGTTAACACCTTCTGATTGATTAATAAGTTTTATGAATTTATGGTCTTTCATCACATTGATACCCTTGTTGGTTCCAATAAAATAGCATCCATTAGATTGTTCTATAAACGAAATAGAGGTTCCGTAGAGGTCTTTAATCGGAAGGTAGCGGTGCAGGATTTGCAATTTGTGGTTTTCCCATTTGCAAATGAAAACCCTGCCGCTGTTGGTACCAATAACTAATTCGCCTTTGTCATTAATAATAATGTCTTTAATGTATTTTTCATTGAATTGCTTATGATGGTTTAACGAATAGAACGTATCATTTTCATAATTAAATACTCCATTTGAGTAAGAAGCATACCAAATTTGATTGCCATCCATTGCGATTTTAGTAATGTCGGTTGGTGTATTTTTATCTTTTAAAGGGATAATAACGCTATTTAACCGGTTAAACTTATTAGGACTCTTATAAAATGCGGAATATAACGCACCAAAAAGCAGTTGATCTTTTGTGTCAAATGCAATGGTTCCCCCAACAGTACAATCATAATATTGAAGAGCATAATTTTTATCAAAACAGAATATACCTAGTGTTGTACTTGCCCAAATATTTCCTTCCTTGTCGGAAACAATATTAAAACAGGTAAAATTGGTTGGTTTATTGAAGGAATTAATATAGATGTTGGAAAACGTAGGTTTTCTATAATGCTGAAAATAGGAATTAATTTTTTCCCATAGTTGTTCTTGATCCAATTTAGTATAACTTAAATCTTTATGTAGGATGATAATGTTATCTCTTGCTCCAATCCATTTATTGTCATTAGAATCACTATACAAACATTGAATTTCTAATTCTTTTAAACCAAAAAATGAAGGGCCGAAATTTTTTTTTTGTTGGCTTAAATCTACTATAAAAACTCCTTTGTTAATAGAGCCAACCCAAAGTTGCTTGGTTTGTTTATCATAATACAAACACCATAAGCCAGTGGATGTAATATTGGCTCGTTGGGTAATATCGGTTAACTGATTATTAGAAAATTGAAATAATCCACCACTAGGATCGTTTACATTCCAAGCCGCACCATAGATAGTATTTGTGTCGTCTTTTGCATAATCCCATAGGACAGGGCAAGGATAACTTTTTTCTTTATTGCTTTTTAAATCTATAATATTGAATTCTCCAGCGCCGCTGTAATAATTGCCATCAAAAATAGAAGCAGTGTAGGTTGGAGGAGAGTTAAATTCAAATTTTAAACTTGCTTTTTGGATGTTTGTGTCGAAATGGATGCTGTGTACATTGTCAAAGGACGCAGTAACTAGTGTTTTATTTTCTGTTTCTGTTATTCCTACTATTTGAAAATGATTGGGATTCGTTTTTGGAATAAAAGATTTGAAGTGTTTTCCATCAAACAGACTTAGACCATTTTCAGTTCCTATAATTAAACAATTGTTTTTTTTAGAGTATACTAATTTTCGGATATCGTTATTTATTAATCCGTCTTTTTTATCGTAATAGGTAAATTTTTTGCCATCAAATTTTGCGAGTCCATTTCCATATAATGACAGCCAAAGGTTGTGTTCTTTGTCTTCAGCAATTGCCCAAACTTCGCTGTATTTCAAGCCATTTGTTTCATTGTATATTTTGTAGGTAGATCCGTCAAAACAGCATAGTCCAGCCTCGGTACCAATCCACATGAGTCCGCGGCTATCTTTAAAAAAACATTTTATACCGTTGCTTGGCAGTCCATCGTTTAAAGTAATGTTTCTACTTGGTATGTTTTGGGCAAATGCAGCATTTATAATGAATACTACAACTAATAGGAAACTATTTTTTTTGAATAATATCATTGATGAAATCCTCTTTTTTTCGGACTGAAACAGGTAGCGTTTCCCCATTTGTTAACTCTACGAAATAATCATTTGTTTTATTAAATCGGTTGATGTAGTTTTTGTTTGCTAGATAACTTCTATGAATTCGTATAAAAATGTCTGAGGGCAAAAGCTCTTCTACTGATTTTAGGGTTTTGGAGAGTGTAATTTTCTTCCCATCTAAAAACACTACTTTAGTATAATTACTTTCTGCTTCGCAATATAGAATGGAGTTTACTTTTACAAATTCAAAGCCTGTTTCTGTAGGGAAAGCTATTTTACGGTATTCCGAACTTCCAAAATCCATATTCTCAATAAGCAATAATAATCGGTCTTGTTGGGAGGATTTATTTTGCTTGGTTTCGTATTTTTTTACCGATTCTAATAAATCAATATATCCAATTGGTTTTAGCAGATAATCTAAAGCGCTTGCTTTTACAGCTTGTATTCCAAACTCGGAATGCGCTGTTGTGAAAATCACTTCAAAATTTATAGTTTTTAGGGATTTTAATAACTCAAAGCCATTCTTATTGGGCATTTGGATGTCTAAGAAAACCAATTCGGGATTGAAATTTTCTATTGCTATTTGGGCTTCATCTACACTTTCGCATTTTGCCAGTACTAGAAACTTATTTGGAAAGTAACGCTGCAAAAGTTGTTCTAAAAACTCTCGGGCATTATACTCATCGTCAACTATAATGGTTTTTATCATAGGATAAAAGTAGACAATTGAAATTAATAAAATAGAAATGAATTAGTAAACGTGATTGTTTGAGGAGTAAGCGTTGTGTTTTGTACAAAAAAAAGCTGCTCCTGTCCTGTCTTTACTATAAGTTTACAATTTTGTGTAAATCTATTTTCAGAATAGGTACTCTAAGAATTCTTTATTTTTAAGTAACTAATTTATTAATTAGTACATTAAAATTATGAAATAACTTAATGTAGATAGTAGTTAAAACAAAGTATCCTACGTATAAAATAATTCAAACAGCGTTCTCTACCAGAACGCTTTATTTTTAGAATAGAATTCCTATTCAGGAGCATTTGCTCAATTTTACAGTAATGGGGATTAGGGAGTTAAAATTCATTAGTAACGAAAAATAATTAAAATAATATTTATCTTTGTTTTAATTAACCATTAAATTATGCCGAAACTATACGAATATTTAGGAATAATTTTATTTTTCTATTCTAACGAGCATGAACCTATTCCTATTCATGCTAAAAAAGGGGAGTTGGAAAGCAAGGCTACATTTTGTATAGAAAACGGAATAATTACAGAAATAAAAATAACAAGCATAAAAGGCAGAAAACCATTAATGAACAAAGAGTTAAAAGATTTTG
>CANGHE010000123.1 GCA_947453545.1 Flavobacteriia bacterium | reverse complement strand
AGTAGGAGGGACGGTGAAAGATGGTGAGATTTTAATTCAAGGTAATTTTAGAGACAAGATCATTGAAATTCTTCAAAAAGAAAAGTTTGGTGTAAAACGTAAAGGAGGGTAATATGCAATATATTGTAGTCGGTGTTGGAACAGATGTAGGTAAAACGGTTGTCTCAGCGATTGTTGTTGAAGCGTTAAAAGCGTATTATTGGAAACCGGTTCAAGCGGGCGATTTACAATTTACGGATAGTCACAAAGTAGCACAATATGCATTGTCCTCCAAAGGAATTTTACCTGAAAAATGGCGTTTAAATACACCAGCTTCACCTCATTATGCTGCCGAATTAGATGCTGTTTCTATACAATCGACAGATTTTGAGTTGCCTAATGTTGTTGGTGATTTGATAATTGAAGGTGCTGGTGGACTGATGGTTCCGCTTAATGCAAATGGGTTGTTATACTTGGATATTGTTAAACAATGGGATTTACCTGTTATTTTGGTATCCAGGCATTATTTAGGTAGCATCAATCATACTTTGATGAGTTTAGCCTTACTCAAAGAATATAAAATTAAAGTTCATCTTGTTGTGTTCAATGGAGATGAAAACCAAGCAACAGAAAGTATTATAAAAAAAATGCATCCGGAATTAACGTATCATCGTATACCGAATGCATTGGAATTAAATGTGGATTTTATTCAGCATGAAGCAGAACGAATCCGTGAAAAATTAATCTAATTTTTATTAAAATCGTTTCACTCTTGCGTGGCAATATGGTACACCACCTGATTTTTCATAATATTGTTGGTGGTATTGTTCCGCTGGCCAAAACTTACTCGTTTCACGAAGTGTAGTAGCTACTTTATATCCTTTTTGTTTCAATTGTTGAATTAACTTTTCTGTGATTTCTTTTTGTGTATCATTTTGATAGAAAACAACAGATAAATATTGTTCACCAATATCATTTCCCTGTCCATTAGCTTGTGTTGGATCGTGGATTTCAAAAAATAGTTTAGCTAATGATTCGTAGCTTACTTTGGTCGGATCAAATTCAACCTGTAAAGCTTCAATATGACCTGTTGTATGATTACATACTTCACGGTACGTAGGATTGTCTTTGTGTCCACCGATATACCCAACTGCTGTTTTGATTACCCCAGGAAGATGTTGAAAATAGTATTCAACTCCCCAAAAACATCCACCAGCAAAAATGGCAATTTCAGTGGTTTGTTGTTTTTCTGCTTTTTTAGGTATGAATTCCATTGAAATAGAATTAACACAATGACGAGTGTCTTTTGCTGTAAATCCTTCTCCGTAAAAAACGTGTCCTAAATGTCCATCACATGTTGCACATACAATTTCTGTGCGTCTTCCATCTGCATCCAACAATTTTTTCACCCTACCAGGAATTTCTTGATCAAAACTTGGCCATCCGCATCCTGAATGAAATTTACTTGTAGAAGTGTAAAGTTCACTACCACATTGTTTACATACATACGTTCCTTCTTCAAAGTTGTCTGTGTATGCACCTGTAAATGGCATTTCAGTTCCTTTGAATAGGATAACTCGTTCTTCTTCTTTCGTTAATTGTTTTTTCATAACCTTAGCGTTTTTAGTAGTGGATTTAGTTTTTTCTGCGTTTTGAGAACAAGCTGTAAAACTAAACGACATAAATACCAATACTAACAAAAATAAATAGTTTTTAGTTCTCATAATAATTCGAATATAGTGAATAAACGTTTGAATTTACTTTTTGGTCGAATGAAGTTACTGTTCTTTATATTTATTAATATAATTTAACAATATCTCCTTATTTTTCCTCATATTTGAGTTTAAACTGCACTATGAAAATTTTAATCACTTATATCTTTTTGTGTTTTTCGTTTATTGGATATACGCAACAATTGTTGGAATGGGAAGTTTTTCATCCAATAAAAAAGACTTGGATGAAAATAGGTCAATCTGGATCAATACAAGAAATGTTAATTGCATCTGGAGAGTTGCCAGATCCTTTTTATGGTGAAAACGAGAAGAAATTTACATGGATTGAGAATTATTTATGGCAGTATCGGTCATTAGTAACATTCACTTCGAAAGATTTAGAAAAGCGTTTTATAGAAATTGAATTTCCTTATGTTGATACATATTGTAAAATATATTTAAATGATACATTACTGCTTGAAACATCAAACGCATTTGTTCCACATAGGGTTCAAGTTAAAGAGTTGGTTCATGAGGGAATAAATACAATTACTGCAGTTTTTACACCACCAATACTAAAACACAACACTACAAAAGAAGAAACTGAGATTTTTTATCCCGCACCAAATGATGTCGGTACACCACAAGTTGCCCCACTTGTTAGAAAACCCCAATATCAATTTGGTTGGGATTGGGCTTTGCGGATGAATACAATCGGTTTCTTAAAACCAGTTAATATATTTACCTATGATTTTCCTCGGATTTTAGTTTCTAAAATTGAAACACAGTCAATTATTAATGATACTGCTACTATGCAATTGTCGATGTTTCTCTCAACGGAATATACTGGAACTGTCTTATTGGAGAGTCAACGTTTAGGAAATATTAATGGTGTACAAGTCGATGAGGGTAAGATGGAATATACTTTTGATATAGAACATCCTATTTTTTGGTGGCCAAGAGGACAAGGAGATTCACATCTCTATGAAGACAGGATTATTCTCAAAACTTCTTATGGAAAGATTATGGATACAGTACTCATTCGGTTTGGGGTGCGAACGAGTGAGTTAGTACAAGAAAAAGATAGTATTGGTACATCTTATTATTTCAAAATAAATAAACGACCGATTTTTTGTAAAGGAGCAAATTATATTCCTCAAGATGTTTTTCCTTCACGTGTAAATAATACGGATATTGAAAAATTAGTGCTAGACATGTTAGATGCTAATTTTAATATAGTGCGTGTTTGGGGTGGGGGATATTATCCGAATGACTATTTTTTCGAGCTTTGTGATCGGTATGGTATTATGGTTTGGCAAGATATGATGTTTGCATGTGCAATGTACCCAGCAGATGAACTTTTCTTGGATAATGTTAGAAGGGAATTACAATTTCAAATTCCACGTATTTCAGCACACCCTAGTGTAATTCAGTTTAATGGAAATAATGAAGTTGAAGTTGCTTGGAAAAATTGGGGATTTCAAAATAAATATGCAATTTCTGAGCAGAATCAAGTCAAAATTCAAGAGGATTATTTGCATTTATTTAAGGGGTTGATTCCAGATCTTGTACGTCAGTATTCTTTTATACCATATGTTCACACATCACCTTTAGGACACTGGACAAATCAAAATGAGTATCCTCATGGTACACAACATTATTGGGGTGTTTGGCATGGTAAAGATAAGATGGAAGATTTTGGTAAGAAGTCTGGAAGGTTTAATGCGGAATATGGATTTCAATCGTTTCCAGAATTTAGTACCTTGTTAAAATTCAGTTCTAAAAAAGATTGGGATTTGAAGTCGCCTATTATGAAAAATCATCAGAAAAGTTATGTCGGAAATGGTATGATTAAAAAACATGCCGATTTGTTATTTGGTGAAGCTAAATCATTTGAAGAGTTTGTTTATTTCTCTCAGTTAACACAGGCTAAGGCGGTGAGTATAGCAATTAGTGCACATAGATTAAGTTCCCCTATTTGTATGGGAACAATCTTTTGGCAACTAAATGATTGTTGGCCTGCTCCAACTTGGTCTAGCATAGATTATTATGGTAATTGGAAAGCATTGCAATATCAAGTCAAAGAAGATTATAATGATGTAACTTTACTACAGAAAACAGATGAAATTGGTAAAGAATTATATTACTTTGTTTCTGATCAACCATTATATTATAACACTACTTTGAGTTATAAATTGTTTGATCTAACAGGAAATATGTTAACCTCAAAATCAAATTCAATTCAAGTAACGAATCAAACTAAAATTCAAATTTGTAAAGAGTGTCAGGATAATACTCTGATAAATACTAATTATTACATTGAATTTGAGTGGGATACACCTCAAGGTGAAAAAATGAAAAGATCATTTTCTCATATTGGAAATAAAGCTGCTTATAAAACAACTCCAAAAGACCGAGTAAAATTAGAGTTGACTCATATAGATTTACAAAATAAGTCAGCTACCTTGAAAATAAAAAATGAATCCTTTTTAAATTATTTATGGATTTCAAATGCTCAATCAAAAATCAAATACAATAAAAACTTTGTTTCATTTCTACCTGGAGAACATGAAATAGAAATTCATTTTGAAGGAGAAAAACCTTTAAATGAACATTTTTTAATGTATTGGCTATAAGTGGTTTACTTTTTTAATAGCAATTTCACTTCATGCCAAAAAATATCTGATGCCTTTGTTATTTTAGGAGTAATTTCAGCGTATGTAATAACATTATCTTCGAAAAGTTTTTTGGTAAATTGATCATCGTCATCAAGGTTTACAAAAGCCATTCCCCAACTTTCAAAATTTCTTTGAGATTTGATTTTTTCGTAAATCAACTCGATTTCGTGGTGCCTTAAATCCTTCGATATTTTGGTGTATAAAGTGCGAATTGTATCTTCATTTCCTTCCAATAATTGAATGAAATGTTTGTTGTGAAATATTAAACAACCCGTTAAATCGTTTGTTTTATTAAATTCTTGAGCTGTTTCAAGAATTTGTTCAATTTCTTGTTGCGTAATATTATCCTTTGCTTTTGATTTATAGACTAATTCTAGCATGTTTTAGGTATTTATACGAAAACTAAAGTACGTATTATGATTAGGTAATACAAGTTTTGATTGTTTTTTTTTTATTGAATATACTTTTTGTATTATTATTTCGTTAATAATTCTATTAGCACTCATTTTACCCTTCAATTTATTAAGTTATGTATAATCATTTAATTACCAGTGATTGTTTTGATTTAGACGAGTATAGAGCGATACAACGTGCTAAAGAGATTAATATTGAATTTGCACCACTGTATAATAAGTATTTTACTAAGATATCAAACTATATACACACCAAAATAAAGGATAAGCAATTGTCTGAAGATATCGCTTCGCAAGTATTTATGAAAGCGTTGTTAAATATTAAAAAATATGAATCAAAGGGATACTCTTTTGGTGCTTGGTTATATAAAATAGCTCACAATGAGTTGGTTCAAGAATTAAGAAATCAACAAAAAATGTATGAAGTTGATATTTCAACTGTACAACTTTCAGAGGATTCAATTGGAGATGTTTACGATGAAATGCATATCATACGTTTGGAATCTGCTTTATCTAATATTAAGTCTAAATACTTGGAAATTATTAGGCTACGTTATTATGAGTCTTATTCTTTTAAAGAAATTGGTTTACTTCTAGGGATAAGTGAAAATTCTGCGAAAGTTCGATGCTTTAGGGCATTAGAAAAGTTACGAAATGTATTTAATGTGGTTTAATTACTTTTTCATTGTTTTTCCATTACTCACTTTTTTTATCATAAAAGCGATTCGATCTATTTTAGTTTCTATTTTTTTTGTGTTGTAAATCCAATCTATATATTCTTTTTGTTGCCCTTCAGTTAAAGAGTTATAGTTTGCTAATGCAATTGGATCTTCTTTCAGGCATTCACAAATTTCAATTGGAGTTTCAAATGGTTTATTGTCAATGATTAATCTTACTGAAATTGAATCGCCTGCTTCTTTTTTGATTTGCTTTCGAATAGAAGCTTTTACAGGTAAAAACAATGTTCCATTGCCCATTGGCATCAATTTATAATGATTAATTTCGAAATTATCGATGTAACCAGATACTTTTATCCAACCAAAAGGGTTCTTTTTCTGTTGAGTAAATTCAGGTATGGAAGCGTATGTCCAACCACCTTTACCTGGAAATTTTTGAAGTATGTAATGATTGTTTATTAACCAATCAATTGTTTGATTGAATTTCTGGGTTCCATTTTCCATTTTTCCATTCGCGTTGTTCTTCGCGCGTTAGAAAAGTCCACGCTACCATACGGCTCGTTTTGTTACCTTGTCCCATTGGAGTTGTTACTACATCGTGTGCATTTGCTTTTTCTAAGGCGAAATAGATATTTTTCAAACTAGCTTGTTTAGATACTAATGTGGTAAACCAAAAACAAGATTTTCCAAACTTTTTACTTTCGTAAATCATTTTACTTATGAATCGTTCTTCTCCACCATCACACCAAAGTTCGTTGTTTTGACCGCCGAAATTAAGAGTAGGGATACTTACTTCTTTTTGTTGAAGATTGCTTACTTTTTTTATTGCAGCAGCATTAGCTTCTTTCGCTGAAGCATGAAAAGGTGGGTTACAAATTGTTACATCAATTTTTTCATCATGCGTTAGTATATTATAAAAAATATCTTTTGCGTTTACTTGATGTCTAAGACTAACGTGGTTTATTAATGTAGGATTCTTGTCAATGATTAATTGTGCAGAATCAAGCGCTTCTTTATTGATATCAGAACCTATAAAATTCCATTGATATTCAGTATGTCCTAATATTGGATAGATGCAATTAGCGCCTACTCCGATGTCTAGGCATGTAATTTTTTCACCAAAAGGTATTCTCCCGTAGTTATGAGTGCATAACAAATCTGCAATATAATGGATGTAGTCAGCTCGTCCTGGTATTGGTGGACATAGATAGTTTTCCGGTATATCCCAATAATCTATTTTATAATAAGAGTGAAGTAGTGCTTTGTTTAATGTTTTTACAGCTAATGGATTAGCGAAATCAATAGTGTCTTCTCCTCGAAAACTTTTAATAACAAAAGATAGTAATTCAGGATTTTCAGAGGTTAGTAATTGAAAGTCGTATCTTTCTCTGTGTTTGTTTCTAGGATGTAATTTTGGTTTTACAGTAGGTACTTCTTTCTTTTTTGACATTATTATTCAATAATTAAATTATGTTTCAATAAAAGTCCTTCAAGTCCATTACGTGAAAATTTTGCTTTCTTCAATTCGTTTACTTCAGGATTGATATTAAAATGTTTTGCTGATCTAAAGTCTGCTTCTTTTAGTATACTTCGATAAAAAACACTATCTAATAAACTAGAATTGTCAAAAGTTGATTTACTCAAATCACTTTCACTGAAGTCTACTTCTTTTAAAGAACAGTTTGTAAAATTCGTGTTTTGCATTTTCTTTTGATAAAATGAACTGTAGTCAAGTGTACAGTCATTGAATGATACAGCAAAAAGAAAATCTGAACAAGAATGGAAATGAACTCCTAGAATTTTACTTTCATTAAAGGTTACACCATTTAATTGTGCTGTATTAAAATTTGTTGAAGATAAATTACATTGAACAAACGTACAATCAGTAAATTTGCAAGAAATGAAAGTTGTTGAACTAAAATCAACTTCTTCAAAAGTACAATTTTCAAAGGATATATTTTTGAACGTTTGTTCTGCGTAAGACTGTTTCTGAAATGTTAAGTCTTCGTTAATTGGTGAGAATTTTTGATCCATACCCAAAGGTAAGAATTTTTTATCATTGACAAGTAGAGGAATTAGCTTTCATTTATTATAAAACAATAAGTTTATCCTTCCAACCATTTTTTGAAATCACTCACACGTTCACGGCTAATAATTCCCATTTCCTCGTCTAAATTGGGGTGTTTAATTTTCAGGCGACTATTGAAGAATGAGGAAACTTTTTCAATGGACTGTACAGCAACAATCACCTTTCTGTTGATGCGAAAAAACTGTTTGTTGTCTAGTAATTGT
>CANGHE010000122.1 GCA_947453545.1 Flavobacteriia bacterium | reverse complement strand
TCCAGTTTGAAGTGTAATTTACAACTTTCATTCGTTGGAAATTGTTGAGTGAATGCTAATATTGACATAATCTTTACTTTTGTAATGCAAAGATTGTATCCTAACTGCGTAAAATATTTATGTTCTGGTACGATTGCGACTACTCAATTTATATTTTATGATAAAATTGAAAAATAAGTTTTTAGTTGCTTTGTCAACTATTTTTATTGGATTTAACTCAATAGCGCAACAGACGCAATTCACAATCAAGAAGTTTACCTTAGATAATGGGTTGACTGTTATTTTAAATCCAGATCCTAATGCTGTAGGTGTATATGGTGCTGTTGCTGTGAAAGCTGGAAGTAAAAACGATCCTGCTGACGCAACAGGTATGGCGCACTATTTAGAACATTTACTTTTCAAAGGAACAGATAAATTAGGGACAACGAATTACTTAAGTGAAAAACCACACTTAGATTCAATTGTATATTATTATGATTTACTTGGTCGTACGAAAGATGATGGAAAGAGAAAACACATTCAAAAATTGATAAACAATCAAAGTGTTCAGGCAGCAAAATATGCCAATCCAACTGAATTTGATAAACTAATAAAAAGTATCGGTGGAACTGAATTAAATGCTTTTACGGCAAATGATATGACGGTTTATCACAATGCATTTCCTGGTGAACAAATTGAAAAATGGTTGGAATTGTATGCGCATCGTTTTCAAAATCCCGTGTTTCGTTCTTTTCAATCTGAGTTGGAAGTAGTGTACGAAGAAAAGAATATGGGAATGGATAGCCCTTTTACGAAGATGTTTGAAGAGATTATTCAGCAACTTTTTAAAAATCATCCATATGGAACACAAAGTACGATTGGTACTGTGGAACATTTGAAAAATCCATCCTTGTCAAAAATGTATAAATACTTTAATGACTACTATGTTGCGAATAATATGGGTTTGATCATCTCAGGAAATTTTGATGTGACACTTACTGAAAGAGTAATTCGAGAGAAATTTTCTACCTTGAGGAGTGCACCGGTTCCATCATTCCCAACTTATCCGCAAAGCAAATTTGATAAAAGGGAACTTATTGAGGTGAAATATACGCCGATTAAGATTGGTGTATTAGCATACAAAACATTCGGTAAAAGTCACAAAGATGCACTAGCTTTGGAAGTGTGTAATGGAATTTTATCCAATCAATCACAAACAGGTTTATTTGACAAACTTCAACTTGATGGTAAAGTACTTGGAGCAGCAGTTTTCAATTTATCGTTTAATGATGATGGTGCGAATGCTGTTATTGTTGTACCTAAACTGATTGGTCAGTCTTTTAAGGAGGCTGAAAAGTTAATTTACGCAGCAATTGATCAAGTGAAAAAAGGTACTTTTTCTGATACCTTACTCGTAAGTATTAAGCAGGAAATTGCTAGAAAACGAAAACGTGATTTAGAGAACGAACAAAATAGATGTATGACCTTGGTTTCTTTGTTTAGTCAAGGCAGTTCGTGGGAAGAATACGTTGCAGATTTGGATAAGATTAATCAGTTAACCAAAGAAGATATCGTTCGTATTGTCAACACTTATTTTATTGATAATCATTTAGCCTACCATTCTTCAACAGGATTCCCTAAAAAAGAAACACTAGATAAACCTGGTTTTGAACCCGTAGTAACAGCACAAAAAGTAGACTCTGATTACGCGGCTAAATTTTTAGCAGATGTAAAAGAAACAACTAATCCACGTATAGTAAATTATGACAAAGATGCCTTACTAACGAAAGTACATTCTTCTGATTTGTATATTACTAAAAATCCATACAATGATATATTTAGTTTAAAGGTTCAACGTTCTGTTGGTTCAGATACCCTGAAAAACTTGAATTTGGTAAGTTCGTTGTTTTCTTATTTTTACACCAAAAATTTATCGCGTGATCAAGTGAAACAAAAATTTGCGTTACTTGGAATTACAACATCTGCGTATGTTTCAGCTAACAAACTTACGTTTTCGTTTGAAGGTTTTGAAAAAAATCTGGAGCAGGCTTTACCTTTGATAAACGAATTAATTTACAATCCTCAGGTAGATCAATCAGGCTTGAAGACGATTATCGAACAAGAATTAACAGGAAGAAAATCTGAAACAAAAGACCCTGGTGGAATGGGAAGAATGTTACTTGATTACGCCCGCTTTGGAAATCAATCGGATTATTTATCAAGAATACCTAAAAAGTATTTAGATACGATTAAAGTTGAGCACATTCTTGCTGCAATCAAACAAACTGAAAATTACGCAACTTCGTATCATTTTGTGGGCAATATAGACGAAAAGAAAGTAGTTAACTTATTGGAAACGTATTTTTTAAAAGACAATTCAGCGCGTAAAGTTCCTTATTTAGATAAGCAGATACTACCAATTTCTAAAAATAATGTGTTAGCCGTAAATGATAAGAAAGCGGTGCAAAGTCAGATTTATTTTTTAATTAATACGGCGAACTTTACGAAAACTGCTGCTAATGAGGTGTATGCTGAGGCATTTAACAGTTATATGAGTGATGGATTCTCGGGTATTATGATGCAAGAAATAAGAGAATATCGTTCTCTTGCGTATGCAACAGGGGGGTCTTTTGTGAGTCCATATCAAACAAATAGACCAGGTGTGTTTTATGGTTATGTTGGTTGTCAGGTTGATAAATCAAATGATGCGATTATAGTGATGGATAGTATCGTACGTTTTTTACCAAAAAAACCAGAACGACTTGCCATGGTGAAAGCTGGATTAATTAATTCTCTTTCTTCGAATTATCCGAATTTTAGATCTATTTCTACGTCCATAGAAAATGGTAGAGATTTAGGTTATACAAAATCACCACGTCTTGATTATTATGAAGTTTATAAAACCTTGACTTTTGATAATATAGTTTCTTTCTACGAACAAAACATTTTAAATCGTCCGCGTACAATTACGATTTATGGTAATTTAAAGAAAATTGATAAAAAGAAATTGTTGCCATTTGGAGAATTGAAAGAATTGAAAATGAATCAAATTCGAGTTGACTAATTTAGGGTTCAATGTTATTTTTGTTAACGCATTTATATAAGCAAAAAATTCGTTCCTGGTTTTGGAAGAAAAATATCGTTGCTTTGATTTTTACTATATTAGGTGGACTCTATTTCTTAGCAATTGCGCTAAGTGTAGGGTTGCTTGCTGATGTTTTTTTGAATGAGTTAAGTCCAGATAAAGCGCCAACGAGACTATTTCTAAAATATGTTTTTTTATATCATTTAATCGATATACTTGTTCGATTTAAGTTTCAAGAGATTGCTATTCTGAATCCTGAGCCATATCGTACTTTGCCCATTTCAAAAAGGAAAGTATATAGTTTTCCAATGCTTGCGAGTCATTTTAGTTTTTTCAATCTCCTAGCCTTAATTATCCTTTTACCTTTTACGATTTCGAACGTTTGGATAGGATTAGGTGCATTAAAAGGAATAACTTGGCTACTCTTTTTATTATCGATGGTATTGATAATTAATTACCTAAGTGTTACGTTGAAATTAGTTATGCGAAAATATACGGTATTAGGTTATGTGTTATTTTTTGCAGTGATAGGTTTTGTATTACTTGAATTTAAAGGATATACAACGATATCTGATGGGTATGTTTCCATATTTTTGTTTGTAATAAATAGCCCATTTTTGTTGTTTCTACCGATTGGATTAGCCTTATTATCTTACCGTTTTGGTGTTTCTTTTTTGCTTAAAAACAGGTATGATGGAGTCTCAACAAAAAAAACGGTTAAAATTTTAAATTATTCATTCTTAGAAAAATTTGGGGAGATTGGACACTTTATGAAAATGGAATTGAAGTTCATTTTTAGAAATAAAAAAGTTAGGACAATGGTACTATCTAGCATCTTTTTCATTGGAGTTGGAATGAATTTTTATTTACAATTCAAAGCTAATTCGTTTAAAAATGTGTTTTCAGGAATTTTTGTTATTTCAATGTTTTCAATCAATTATACGCAAATCATTTTTGCAGGTATAAGTAGCCATTTCGATGGATTTACTACAATGTCAATCAATGTAAAAACGTGGTTAAGGTCAAAGTATCTAATATGTGTAATTACGAGTACTTTATCCTTAATAATATCAATGGTCTATATGGTGTTTGATACTCGTATTGCCTTGTTTAATGTCGCTTTATATTTCTTTGTAATTGGAGTGATTATTCCCTTTTTGATGTATTTATCTTTATTTAATTACAAACCTTTCAACGTAGTTGAAAATAAATCCTTTGACTTTAAAGCGCTAGATTGGAAATCCTTCATTCCAATTTTCGGAATATTAGGTTTTCCTTTTTGTATATATGGAATTTGTTACCTCTTCGGGAATGTTTTTGTAATGTATTACATACTTGCTGGTATTGGCATCATCGGATTACTTACGAATGGTTATTGGATGAAAGAAATAGCGCTTAAATTTCAGTCACAAAAACACAAATTAGCACAAGGATTTCGACAAGGGTGAATTATAATGTTTAATGTTAAGTTTTAAATGATTACAATTAATAATCTTCTTAAAAAATACAATGATAAAATTGTATTAAATATACCTCAATTATCAATTCATCAAGGGGAGAGTGTAGGCTTAGTAGGTAACAATGGTGCTGGAAAATCTACGTTGTTGTCTTTGATTTTAGACATAATAGAAGCTACGGAGGGTGTAGTGATTTCTAAGAACAAAGAAGTATACACATCGGAGGAATGGAAAGCGTACACAGGTTCTTATTTGAATGAAGGTTTTCTAATTCCATATTTAACACCTTATGAATTTGTTTCTTTTGTTGCCTCTTTGCATCAAAAATCCTCAGAAGAATGCGAAATTTTTTTAGCAGAAAATGATGCGTTTATTTCCATCAATAAAAAAGATAAAACCTTAATCCGTGATTTATCGGCAGGAAATAGAAACAAAGTCGGGATTTTGGCTGCATTATTTTCTAATCCAGAAATCTTGATTTTAGATGAACCATTCTCTTTTTTAGATCCAACCTCACAATCTTGGTTGAAAAACAAATTAAATGCTTTGAGAGAGTCAGGAACAACACTCTTAATTTCCAGCCACGATTTAGGCCACATCACTGAAATTAGTAACCGTATTCTTATTTTAGAAAATGGAATCTTGGTTGATGATAAACCTTCTTCTAGCGAAACTTTAATTGAATTAGAGAAGTATTTTAGGGTTTAATCTTCCCTCCTTGAACTTTGATAAACTCAGTTAAATATCCTGGGCAGAGGAGGTGACACTTTTACCTTACTTTTTGTAATTAAATTTCTTTATCACCTCCCTTTATCCCTCCTCAAGGAGGGAAACATCGTAATAATTTCTCCTTATAGAAATAAGATTATTAATTACCACAAATTTTATAGTATTTATCGAAGACTTATCGTCTTCCCTCCTTGAAGAGGAGGTAGGGGAGGTGATAATTTACTTACAACAACCTCTTCAAATACAATTGTATTGTATTTTCTAACCCTAAATAAAGCGCATCTGAAATTAATGCGTGTCCAATAGATACTTCTGCAAGATGAGGAATTTTTTCTTTGAAATATGCTAAATTATCAAGACTTAAATCGTGTCCTGCGTTGATTTCTAAACCTAATTCGTGGGCCAATTTTGCTGCTGTGACATACGGAGCGATGGCTTCTTCGCGGTTAATAGGATAGTGTTCAGCATAAGGTCCAGTGTAAAACTCAATTCGATCAACACCTGTTTTTGCAGCGTACCTAATATTTTTTAATTCAGTATCAACGAAAATTGAGGTGCGTACACCGTGACTTTTTATTTCACTAATAATCTTAGTTAACGTTTCTAAATGCGTTTCGGTATCCCATCCAGCATTCGAAGTTAACACGTGAGGAGGATCTGGAACTAACGTTGCCTGTGCTGGTTTGATTTGTGCAATCATATCCATAAATCGTTGATCTGGATATCCTTCTATGTTGAGTTCAGTTGAAATTACTTCGGCTAAATCAAAAGTATCTTGTGTAGTAATATGTCGTTCGTCTGGTCGTGGGTGTATAGTAATTCCGTGTGCACCAAACCGTTCGCAATCAATTGCTGCTTGAACTACATTAGGTGTATTACCGCCACGTGCATTGCGTATCGTTGCGATTTTATTGATGTTGACACTTAGTTTTGTAAGCATGACGAAACAATTTAAAAAACAAAGATAAAGATAGTATAGATGGTTTGATATTCATTATATCTGTATTTATTAATCTTTTTTGATTATTATTTATAAAAGTAACATATTCCTTACTTTTGCTTCAACTAATTAAGTTTACCTATGAAATTCGCAACAAAAGCTATTCATGCTGGCGTTCATCCAGATGAGTCAACAGGTGCGATCATGACACCTATTTATCAAACATCAACGTATGTGCAAGATGGTGTTGGTAATCATAAAGGATATGAGTATTCTCGTACCTTGAACCCTACGCGTCACGCCTTAGAGAAAAACATTGCTGCCATTGAAAACGCACGTTTTGGAGCTGCGTTTGGTTCAGGATTAGCTGCTATTGATTGTGTAGTTAAAATGTTACATCCAGGTGATGAGGTAATTTCAACGAATGATTTATATGGTGGAACGTACCGTTTGTTTACGACGATTTTTGCAAAATATGGTATTAAGTTTCAATTCGTAGATATGTCTGATGCTTCGAATGTTGCAAACTATGTTACAGAAAAAACAAAATTGATTTGGGTGGAAACACCAACCAATCCAATGATGAATATTATAGATATTGAAGCTGTTGCGAAAATTGCAAAACAAGCAGGTGCATTATTAGCAGTAGACAATACGTTTGCTACACCTTATTTGCAAACACCAATTGACTTGGGTGCAGATATTGTGATGCACTCAGCTACAAAATATTTAGGTGGACACTCAGATGTTGTAATGGGAATTTTGGTTACTGATAATGAAGAGATTTCGAAAGAAATGTATCGTATTCAAAATTCTACCGGAGCAGTTACAGCACCAATGGATTCATTCTTAGTATTGAGAGGTATTAAAACCTTACACTTACGTGTCCAACGTCATTGCGAAAATGGAGCGAAAATCGCACATTGGTTAGCAAAACATCCAAAAGTAGATAAAGTATATTGGCCAGGGTTTGAATCGCACCCAAATCACGCGATAGCGAAAAAACAAATGCGTGATTTTGGAGGTATGATTTCATTTACATTAAAAGGTAATAAAATCGAAGATGCACACGCACTTGTCAAAAAAGTAGAAATTTTTGCGTTGGCAGAATCCCTAGGTGGGGTAGAATCCTTGATTGGTCACCCAGCTTCAATGACACACGCTTCTATACCAAAAGAAGAGCGTGAAAAAACAGGTGTCGTTGATTCATTGATTCGTTTGAGCGTTGGGGTAGAAGACGTAGAAGATTTAATTGCTGATTTAGAACAAGCGCTCAGGTAATTATGAATGATAAATGATTAATTATAAATTAAGAGTAATGATCAGGTTCATAACTATTTTTTGTGGCTTAATTTGTGAGACGATACAATTCGAATTCCCGGATTACTAAATTCATTATCCTCTTTTTCAACTCAAATCCATTTCATTCATAAATTATAATCCATATCTCATAATTTCTCAAAAAAACTATCAAATATTTTTATAACTTTGTATTCTTTTGGACTTTCCAAAAAAGTAGTAAAAAGCACTAAAAATACGATCTTATGAGTAAAATGAAACTTT
>CANGHE010000121.1 GCA_947453545.1 Flavobacteriia bacterium | reverse complement strand
TAAAAAAGATATAGTTGATTATAGAGGTAAATCAGAAGATCAAATCTTACAACAAATTGAAGAGAATACCTGTGGAATCTTTGATGAAGATGCCGTAAATACTCCAAATTTTGGTTTAAGGCATCGTTTCTTATTTAAGTTATTGACTATTCTTTCTTTTGTAGGGTTTAATGTAAAACCTATTCAAGCACAAGTAGTTCCAAAACAGCAAGAAAACATTACAATTGAAAAAGATTCTATTCACGAACCCGTTATTGGAAAAATCAAAATAGAACCTAAAAGAGATACTTTGTTATTTTTTGAATCTAATGAATTGAAATCAAAGAAAAAGTGGTTTAGGAGAAAGAAAAAGAAAATTATAGGAAGAACTATTATGGGCACACCCTTTTAAAGATCAGTTAATCTCTTTATTTTTTCTATTTCATTAACTTCGGTAAACTTGATTTATTCATAATATTACCCCTCCCTCAAATCCTTATCCTTCAAAAACTTATGAAGACAGAAGGGAAATGAATTATTGTTTCCACAACAAACTTCCATCTCCGTAACTTAAAAAACGGAAGTCATTTTCTAATGCATAATCATATACCCGCTTCCACTCCTCACCTATCAACGCTGAAATCAGTAATAATAAGGTACTTTCTGGTTGGTGAAAATTCGTTATCAATCCATCAATAATTTGAAATTTATAGCCTGGAGCAATAATAATTTGAGTTTTAGACAAAATACTATTTAAACTATTTTTTTCTAACCAATTTATAAGTGCTTGCATTGCTTCTTTTACTCCACACAATTCAGTCATTTCATATGGTTCCCACTGAGATACAACTAAATCTGAATGAAGAATACTTGGATTAAAAAACACTTTCCTACCTAACCAATATAAACTTTCTATCGTTCGTGTTGATGTTGTGCCAACGGTTACAATTTTTTTTCTCTCACATGAGTCTAATATTAATTTTATACTATCCACT
Organism: Flavobacteriia bacterium; assembly: GCA_947453545.1. Lineage (GTDB taxonomy): Bacteria > Bacteroidota > Bacteroidia > Flavobacteriales_D > Crocinitomicaceae > CANHVK01. The sequence goes on along the minus strand of CANGHE010000121.1, from coordinate 6,810 downwards.
GATACTTGTAAATACTCACCATGCATTTCATGTCCTCCAATTTCCTCACTTTTTACAGGTTTGAAAGTACCCGCACCAACATGTAATGTAACTTCAGTTGTTTCTATACCTTTCTTTAATATATTTTTAAAAATGGTATCTGTAAAATGCAGTCCTGCAGTTGGAGCGGCAACAGATCCTAATTCTTTAGCAAAAACAGTTTGGTAACGTTCTAAATCAGTTTCTTCAGTTTCTCTTTTTAAGTAAGGTGGTAATGGTAAACTTCCAAATGCATGTAACACTTCTGCAAATACTACTTCTGTCGGCGTCCAAGAAATTGTAACATGATAATAATCTGATATACGTTCTTTATTTGAAACTGTAACCTCTAATAATTTTCCATTCGATTCAACTACCCTTTTTAGTGAACCATGCTTCCAACGTTTAGCATTACCAACATAACATTTAACTTCAATCTTTCCTTTACAAGCCATTGCCTTAGAAGCATCTATAACATCTGACACTGCTTCAAGAAAAAATAGTTCAACTACTGCACCAGTAAAAGTTTGAAAAAACATTCGTGCTTCAACAACCCTTGTATTATTAAAAATTAATAGCGTATCACTCGGCAAAACATCTGTTAAATCCTTATATAAGATTTCATTTATTTCACATGAATTATAAACGAGTAATTTTGAAAAATCACGTCGGCTAAGTGGATATTTTGCAATCTTCTCTTCTGGTAGTGTGTAATTATAATCTGCTATTTGTATATTTTTAGGTGAACTGTTCGACATACTGAATAAATAATTTGAAATGTAAAAATAAGTAGAAATTACTAAAACATGATTAGTTAAAAAAGTAATGTAAATAGTGAAATAACAATTTAAATAATTGAATCAATACAACATAATTAAATGTAACAAGAAGTTAAATTTCTATTGGATATGAATTAATGAACACTTTTTAACTCTTTATTTTGAATGTTTCTATTTATATTTAACCTCTTTTATACTATATAATTATATGGATACTCGATTGATTGCTTTTGATAGACTGTTAAAAATAATGGATGATTTAAGAGAAAAATGTCCTTGGGATCAGAAGCAAACTTTTGAAACATTAAGAACATTAACGATTGAGGAGACTTATGAATTAGCAGATGCCATAACTAAAAATGATCTTCATTCTATTGAGGGAGAACTTGGAGATTTATTCTTACATCTTGTATTTTACTGTAAGCTTGGGTCTGAAATACAATCATTTACTGTAGAAAGTGTTTTAAATGCTATTTGTGAAAAATTAATTTATAGACATCCGCATATATACAGCGATGTGCAAGTAACTTCTGAAGAAGAAGTGAAATCAAATTGGGAAAAACTCAAATTAAAAGCTGGAAAAAAATCAGTTTTAGAAGGTGTCCCTCTTTCCTTACCAGCTTTAGTAAAAGCAATGAGAATCCAAGAAAAAGTAAAGGGAGTAGGTTTTGATTGGGATAATAAAAATCAAGTTTGGGATAAAGTGCAAGAGGAACTACTAGAACTAAAAGAAGCAGAGGATTTAGGAAATATAAACGATATAGAATCTGAATTCGGAGATGTGTTATTTTCATTAATAAACTATGCAAGATTCATTGGTATCAACCCAGAAAATGCGTTAGAAAAGACAAATCAAAAATTTATTTCTCGTTTTGAAAAAATGGAAATACTAATTCAAGATGCTTCAAAAGACATAACATCTATGAAATTAGAAGAAATGGATTTATATTGGAATGAAGCCAAACAGTTTGATAAAAAAAATAACTTATGAATATTAGCAAAATAGTATTACTCTGCATACTCACGACTTTAACTAATAACGCTCTATCTCAACAAGTTACTATAAGAGGGTTCGTTAGAGAAAAATCAAATGGTGAAGTTATACCTTTTCAAAAAATTAAATTAACTTCTGAAGCTAATTATTTATTTGGAGCATTGTCGGATGTAAATGGTTTCTTCTCTATCCCTAAACTAAGCAAAGGAAAATATATTTTAAAAATTGATAATGTAAATTTTCAAACATTAGAAGATACTATATCAATTTTAACTGAAACAGGTATAATTCAAGTTAGTTATGATCTTGAAAAAAAAGAAAATATAAAAGACCTAGAAGAAGTTAAGGTTAGTGCTGAAAGTAAAAGAAAAACTACAGAAGTCCTGATATCTCAAATAAAACTTGATAAAAAAGCCTTAGAAAGAATTCCTAGTGTAGGAGCTGAAAATGATATTGTTGGTGCATTTAGTGTTACTCCAGGTGTTGTTACTACAGGTGATCAAGGTGGTCAAATGTATGTTAGAGGTGGAACTCCTATTCAAAATAAAATTATGTTAGATGGAATGACTATCTATACCCCATTCCATTCTATAGGTTTTTTCTCTGTTTTTGAGACCGAATTAATAAAAAACGCAGATGTCTATACTGGAGGATTTGATGCAAGGTATGGAGGTAGAATTTCATCTGTAATGGACATTTCATATAGAGATGGTAATAGAAAATCTTTCGGAGGTAAAGTGTCAATTAGTCCATTCATGGGGAAAGTCGTATTGGAAGGACCTCTTGGTAGAAAAAAAGCTAATGGTACTTCAAGTGGATCTTATATTTTTTCTGCTAAACAGTCTTTAATTGATGGTACATCAAAAAGTATTTATCCAAATATTAATAGTGGTAATGGAATACCTTTTACTTTCAATGATTTTTATGGTAAAGCAACAATCAATGCGGATGGTGGTTCAAAATTTAGCTTTTTTGGATTTAAAAACACAGATAGAGTTACTTATAATGGCCTTGCCGATTTACAATGGACACAACAAGGTGGTGGTATGAATTTTGTACTAGTTCCTGGAGGTTCACCTGTTTTGATTCGAGGACATTTAAACGCTTCAAACTATAAGTTAGGATTTCAAGAGCAAAATGTTCCTGATAGAAGTAGTTCAATTGGTGGAGCTGAATTAGGATTTGATTTCACTTTTTTTCAAAAAAATGAAGGACAATTAGATGTCGGAGTAACAATTAATGGTTTCACCACTAATTACTTAACATACAACGAAGCAGCAAGAAAAATTGAAGATGAAAATTTCACATTCGAAATAGGAAGTTATATTAACTATAAACTTATCAAGGGAAGTTGGATTTTTCAACCTGGATTTAGAGCTCAAGCATATACGTCAAGAGGCGTGATCTCTCCTGAGCCTAGACTTGGAATTAAATTTAATGCAACTGAAAATATAAGATTGAAACTTTCTGGAGGTCGTTATTCTCAAAATTTCACATCAGCTTCATCAGATAAGGATGTTGTAAATTTATTCAATGGTTTATTATCTGCACCTCAAAGTGTTCAATCTACAATTACATTAGAAAATGGTAAAACAATAGATGTAAATAGTAGTATACAATACTCATGGCATGGAATAATTGGAACAGAATTAGACCTCGGAAAATATTGGAGTATCAATTTAGAAGGATATTACAAATATTTCCCTCAACTGAGTAATATTAATCAAAACAAAATGTATGACGATGATGCAAACAATACTGATATTCCAGATATCAAGAAAAAAGATTTCATCATCGAAACAGGAAAATCTTTTGGTTCTGATCTACTCTTAAAATACAACAATAACAGATTATTTATTTGGGGAGTCTACTCAATTGGTAAATCGACTCGTTGGGATGGAACTCAAACATATGCTCCAGTATTTGATAGAAGACATAATGTAAACGTTGTTACAACTTATTTATTTGGAAAGAAAAAATCACTTGAAATAAGTTTTAGATGGAATTTAGGTTCCGGATTACCATTTACACCAACCGCAGGAGCATATCAAAATGAATCACTTAATAATGGAGTAAAAACTGATGTTACAACTTCAAATAACAATGCTATTTCAATGATCTTAGGAAGCTTTAACAGTGAAAGGCTCCCCTACTATCATCGCCTAGACTTAACAGTCAAAAAGAATTATGCTTTAAGAAACAATATGAATCTAGAAATAATAGCAAGTGTTACAAATCTATATGATAGAAAAAATATATTTTATGTGAATCGTATCACTAATGAAAAAATATATCAATTTCCTTTATTACCCAGTTTAGGAATGAATTTTAAATTTTAGGAAGGAAGTTATATTGTTCAATCGTTGATTTTTATATTTTTGTACCCTTAAATTAAAATCGTGCTAGATATAAGTTTCAATTCAGAATTACCTCCCAAAAAAGGAAGAATACTCCTTTCTGATCCATTTGTTGGAGATGAGTATTTTGAACGTTCAGTGGTATATCTATGTGAACATTCTAAAGAAGGTAGTTTTGGGTTTGTAATCAATAAATATGTTGACATAAAAATTGATGAACTTAATCCTGATTTCCCATCATTGTCTACAAAATTAAGCCTTGGAGGTCCAGTCGAAACGGAAAGTTTATATTTCTTACATACTTTAGGAAATTCACTCAATGAAAGTATTGAATTGCAAAAAGGTATTTTTATTGGTGGAGATTTTGAACAATTAACCAAAGTAATACAACCAGAACATTTTAGAGAACATAAAATACGATTCTTTTTAGGATATTCTGGTTGGGAAGCAAAGCAGTTGCAAGACGAAATCAAAGATCACGCTTGGATTGTTTCTAATATTGATTCTATTGAAGAAATTATGGATACGTCTATTAAAGATCCGTGGAAATATTTCATGCAAAAACTTGGTGTGAAATATAAACTCATTTCTGAATTCCCAATTAATCCTAGTGAAAATTAAATTTTCTTAAATTATAACCAGAAAAAATGGCCATCCTTGTGAGACAGCCATTGATTTAATTATTTTTTTTCTACCATCGAGCATCTTGATACTTACTTGGTAAATATTGCATTTCCGTAAGGATGTATCCTAATTTCTCTGAATGTACTCCTCGCTTACCTCCTACTTGGTGATTTTTCGTTTCTGGTAAAACAAAACCTGCTTTAGTAAATATGTCTAAAACGTGGTTTTCCCATTGTGATTGCAAATCCTTGAAATCAACTCCAAATCCAATATGTTTCATTTCTGTTGCAGCCTCTGTTTCATCAAACAAATCAAAAGTAAATGGTCGCAAATTAGCAATCGCAATCTGTCCTTTTTCTTTTGATACAGCAGAACCTTGACCAAAACGAATAATCCATTCAGAACTTCTTTTAACATGGTATTTTACCTCTTTCAATGATTTATGAGCCAAGCCAGCAAGAAATTCATCTTTACTTCCTGTTAACGCTTCAAAGAAATGTAAGTGATATACATCAACAAAAAATTGTCTAACCATCAAATGTGCAAAATCTTCATTTGGTTGTTCAACTAACAAGGCGTTATAATATTCCCAAGCTTCTCGACGATAAGCAATATCATCACCTACCTGACCTTTATTTTCAATTTTTGCTAATTCTTCGTAAACTGATTCTGCTAAACCAATTAAATCTAATGCAACGTTGGTATTTGCTAAATCTTCTTCTAAAAAAGGTCCACGACTACAATTTTCACTCAAACGGTGACTTAAGATAAGTGCATTATCTGCAATCTCTAAATAAAATTTTGATCTCGCTTCCATAATTACATATTTGTTACCCCTTTTGGTAAATCATAAAAGGTTGGGTGTCTGTATATTTTATCATCTGCTGGTTCAAAGAAACTTGGGTCTTCTTCTACCGTTACAGATACGATCTGGTTACTAGGTACAACCCATAACCCAGTTCCTTCTCCTCTTCTTGTATAGGTGTCGCGTGCGTTATTTATCGCCATATTTTTGTCATAAGCATGCACTGATCCTGCATGTTTAAAAGATTGTCCTGCTTTACTTTGGATAAACACTTCCCAAAGTTCTCCTTGTGTTTCGTGTGTACTCATTTTTTAATTTTTAATGATGAATGCTTAATTTTTAATGTCCCTCTAATTAATTCATTTAAGAAGGAAATAGAATTATCAATTTATCAACCTTAATTGTAAGCTAATACTTATTGTACATTATTGATATTGTATTGATTCCCTGAAAAAGTGAAGGAATCTCCTTTTTTTCTACCAAGTAAACTTCTGAAAATAGGTGCCTCAGGAGATACTCCTACGATTTGAATGTTTCCGAATAGAAAAGGTGTTGTCGCAACTCCTAGAACGAAATTGAACATATCAGTCGTAACAATCGATCCAATTCCCGCTTCTGATTTTTCAGAAAAATCGATATGCTGAACACGATCCAAATCAAAACGCGTTTTTTCTATTTGTTTTTCTAATAACAAAGTCATTTCTCTAGATTCTGTTTGATTCGAAAAATCCTCAGGATCTAAAGTGTTATCTTCATCTAAGTTTGCTAAAGATTTTTTAGCCTTTAACTCTTCATTCAAATCATGCAAGATAGTTTCGTACATGGCAAGCATTTCTGCTTTTAATTGTTCTTTATTGATTGTCATGATTAATTATATTTAGTATTAAAAGCTTCAGCACATTCTCTTACCCAAGCACCTTCATTATGGTACTTAATATGATGTGCTATACGTTGAGTATTACATGGACCATTTCCATTAACAACATTCCAAAATTCAACCCAATTCACATCACTATGCGTATAGGTACCATCTTCTTGTAATTTCAAATTTTCATCTGGAATAGTCAATCCAATTAAATGAGCTTGAGGAATTGTTTTTTGAATAAATTTCTCACGTAATGCATCATTGGTTTCTCGTTTAATTCTATATTTCATTGCAGTTCCTGAGCGTGGTGAATTGCTATCAGATGGACCAAACATCATCAAAGCTGGCCACCACCAACGATTCATAGC
>CANGHE010000120.1 GCA_947453545.1 Flavobacteriia bacterium | reverse complement strand
GCTACAGTTGTAGTAATACGCTTATGCTCGATTAAAGAGTTTGCCATATTAGATAGCATCGCTTTTCTGTGCTCTGATTTTCTACCTAAATGATTTACTTTATTTCCGTGTCTCATTGTAATACGATAAAATGATTATTAGTCTCTGTCTAATTTATATTTGGCTACGTTCATACCAAAAGTCAATCCCTTGTTATCTACTAAATCATCTAATTCAGTAAGAGATTTCTTTCCGAAATTACGGAACTTCAATAAATCATTTTTATTGTATGACACTAAATCACCCAATGTTTCAACATCAGCAGCTTTCAAACAATTTAAAGCACGTACAGATAAATCCATATCTACTAATTTTGTTTTAAGCAATTGACGCATATGTAATGAAGTCTCATCAAATTCTTCTGTGTCAGATTTAGTTTCATTATCCAATGTAATTTTCTCATCGGAGAATAACATGAAATGGTGAATCAAAATTTTAGCAGCTTCTTTCAAAGCATCTTTAGGATGAATAGAACCATTAGTAGTAATTTCCATTACTAATTTCTCATAATCCGTTTTTTGCTCTACACGAAAGTTTTCTATCGCATAGTTAACATTAACTATTGGAGTAAAAATAGAATCTATGAAAATTGTTCCAAAAGGAACACCAGCGATTTTATTCTCTTCAGCAGGAACATAACCTCTTCCTTTGATAATGGTTAATTCCATTTCAAATTTAACAGATGGTTCCATGTTACAAATAACTAAATCAGGATTTAAAACCTGAAAAGCTGAAGTAAATTTGCCTAAATCACCAGCAGTTAATTGATTTTGTCCAGAAATAGAAACAACAACTGTCTCATTATCTGTACCTTCAATTTGCTGCTTGAAATTAACTTGCTTAAGATTAAGAACAATCTCTGTAATATCTTCAACTACACCTTTCAATGTAGTGAACTCATGATCAGCACCTTCTATACGAATAGAAGAAATCGCAAAACCTTCTAAAGAAGACAATAAAATACGACGTAATGCATTACCTACAGTAATACCATATCCAGGTTCAAGCGGACGAAACTCAAATTGTCCTTTATGCTCGTCAGACTGGATCATTATTACCTTGTCAGGCTTTTGGAAGTCTAAAATAGCCATGTTAATTCTTTAATTATTATTTAGAATACAATTCGACGATCAACTGCTCTTTAATGTTTTCTGGAATCATTTCACGAGATGGTGTTGCTAAAACTCTACCAGCTAATTCAGAATTATTCCAATCCAACCAATCATAACGCTTAGTTGTAGAAGTTAATGAAGAAGTGATAGCCTCTAAAGATTTAGATTTCTCACGAACACCAATAACATCACCAACTTTTACAGTATAAGATGGGATATTTACAACCTCACCATTAACAGTAATATGACGGTGAGAAACTAATTGTCTTGCACCTCTACGAGTAGGAGAAATACCTAATCTATAAACTGTATTATCTAAACGAGACTCACATAATTGAAGTAAGTTTTCACCAGTAATACCTTTCATTCTAGAAGCTTTCTCAAATAAATTAGAGAATTGACGCTCTAAAATACCATAAGTATATTTAGCTTTTTGCTTCTCAGCTAACTGAATAGCATATTCTGATTTCTTTCCACCTCTTCTCTTATTAGGACCGTGTTGTCCTGGACCATAAGCTCTTTTTTCTAAAGCTTTGTCTGGTCCGAAAATTGGTTCATTAAAACGTCGAGCGATTTTCGACTTTGGACCTGTGTATCTTGCCATTTCTATTAAAATTAAAAAGGAGAGAGTATGAATTAAGGCTTTCCTTCGATACTCTCACTCTCCTTTGGTTAAACTATACTCTTCTACGTTTTGGAGGACGACATCCATTGTGTGGTAATGGAGTAATATCTACGATCTCGATAACTTCTATTCCTGCATTATGGATAGAACGAATTGCAGATTCACGACCTCCACCTGGTCCTTTCACAAACACTTTTACTTTACGTAATCCGAAGTCATAAGCTTCTTTGGAACAATCCTCAGCAGCCATTTGAGCAGCATATGGAGTATTTTTTTTAGATCCTCTGAAACCCATTTTTCCAGCCGATGACCAAGAAATAACTTGACCAGCGTTGTTAGTCAAAGAAATAATAACATTGTTGAAGGTAGCTTGAATATGCGCTTCACCTAATGCTTCTACTTTGACATTTTTCTTCTTCTTTTTATCAGCTTTTGCCATGTCTATTTATTATTTAGTTGCTTTTTTCTTGTTCGCAACTGTTTTTCTTTTACCTTTTCTTGTACGAGAGTTGTTTTTAGTACGTTGACCTCTTAATGGTAGTCCAGCTCTGTGACGAATTCCTCTATTACATCCGATATCCATTAAACGTTTAATGTTTAATTGTACCTCAGAACGAAGTTGTCCTTCTACTTTGAATTCACTAATTGATTCACGTAGTAAACCAATTTGATCATCAGACCAATCTTGAACTTTGATGTTTTCATCAATACTATTTTTTGCCAAGATTTGTTTAGCCGTGCTACGACCAATACCATAGATGTAAGTCAAACCAATTACACCTCTCTTCTTTTTTGGTAAATCAATACCTGCTATACGTGCCATAATCTAATAATTACCCTTGTCTTTGTTTAAGTTTAGGATTCTTTTTATTAATCACATAAACTCTACCTTTTCTTTTAACGATCTTACAATCTGCAGAACGTTTTTTAACTGAAGCTCTAACTTTCATTTTTTCTAAATTAAGGACTAAATCTATTTATATCTAAAAGAGATACGTCCCTTAGATAAATCATAAGGTGACATCTCAACCTTTACTCTATCACCTGGAAGAATCTTAATGTAAAACATTCTCATTTTTCCAGATATGTGTGCAGTGATAACATGACCATTTTCTAATTCTACTCTAAACATAGCATTAGAAAGTGCTTCAATTATAACACCATCTTGTTCAATCGACGTTTGCTTTGCCATTTTTTAATAACCTGTTACTTCGTTAGATAATTGACGACCTCTTACACGAGAACCTTCCATCAAACCATCCATATGACGATTTAGCAAATAAGTCTCAATTTGTTGCAATGTATCTAATACGACACCTACCATGATTAACAATGAAGTTCCACCAAAAAACATTTCAAAACCTGAAGTAATTCCTGCACCATGAGCTATAGAAGGCAAAATTGCAATCAAAGCTAAAAATACAGAACCAGGTAACGTAATTCTTGAAACTAAAGTATCAATGTAATCAGCTGTCTCATCACCTGGACGAACTCCTGGAATGAAACCACCATTACGCTTCATATCATCAGCCATCTTACGAGGGTTAATCATAATAGCAGTATAGAAGAAAGTAAATACAATAATCAAAAGCGCTAATAAAGCATTGTATGATAAACCATATACATCACCTAAGGTTCTTTGTATAAAGTTTCCAGTACCATTATTTGCAGCACTAGCAAAAATCATAACTGGAATAGTCATAATTGCTTGCGCAAAAATAATAGGCATTACTCCACTTGCATTAACCTTAATCGGAAGATAACTTCTAGCTGCTTGCGCATCAGCACCTCTTGCTCCTGCAATACGCTTAGCTGTACTCATTGGTATTTTTCTTACACCTTGAACAATTAAAATTGTACCAAGAACAATCAGCATGAAAGCTACTAATTCAAGAACTATTTTAATAAGGTTAGAAGAACTAAAACCAAGCTCAGCAAAAAACGCTTGAGGTAAACGAGAAATAATACCAACAGTAATTAATAATGAAATACCGTTACCAATACCTTTATCAGTTATTCTTTCACCTAACCAAACTGCAAACATAGAACCAGCAACAAGTACTATAGTAGATTGAATCCACCACAATGATCCAGCGTCAACTGGCAATGCGCCTTTATTACCAACCCAAAGAGTTAGATAAGATGGTGCTTGCAAAGCGCAAATCACAATTGTTAAAATACGAGTGTAGTTACTAATACGCTTTCTACCAGATTCACCTTCATTTTGCATTTTTTGAACAGCAGGAACTGCCATACCCAACAATTGCATAATGATAGATGCACTAATATAAGGCATAATTCCAAGTGCCATAATTGATGCATTAGAAAAACCTCCTCCTGAAAAAAGAGAAAGTAATGACTCTAGCGCATTTGAATCACCTTTGGAGTTAGCAGCTGAAAGAGCAGCGTAATTTACCCCTGGTAAAATTACGAAGGAACCGATTCTGTAAACAAGAATTAGAGAAAGAGTCAATAAAATCCTCTTTCTCAATTCTTCAACTTTCCAGATATTTTTAATATTCTGTATAAACTTCTTCATTTGTAAAAAATAAAGGCAAAGTTAATTAGATTTCTGAACAATTACCACCTTGTCCCTCAATAACTGCTTTAGCAGTACCAGAAAACTTGTGAGCACTTACATTAATTTTAGATTTTAACTCACCACGACCTAATACTTTAACTAAGTCATTTCTTGAGATAACACCATGATTACGAAGAACTTCAGGAGTAATTTCAGTTACGTTTTTACGTTCAACTAAAGATTGAATAATATCTAAATTAATAGCTTTATATTCTACTCTATTTATATTTTTAAATCCAAATTTAGGAACACGTCTTTGTAATGGCATTTGACCACCTTCAAATCCGATTTTCGTACTATATCCAGATCTAGATTTTGCTCCCTTGTGTCCACGTGTAGAAGTACCACCATGCCCTGATCCTTGACCACGAGCAATTCTTTTTGTCTTCTTAACAGAACCTTTTGCAGGAGTTAAATTATGTAAATTCATTTTAATTCGATTTAAAGATTCTACTCAACAACTACCAATAGATGTTGCACTTTTTTAACCATCCCCATAATTTGAGGAGTAGCTTCATGCTCTACCACTTGATTCAATTTTCTAAACCCTAAAGCTTTAACCGTAGCCTTTTGAACAGCTGGACGTTTAATAGCACTTCTTACTTGCTTTAATTTAATTGTAGCCATTTCGAAATTATTAACCGTTAAACACTTTATCCAAACTAATTCCACGTTGTCTAGCTACAGTTACAGCATCTCTCATTTGAGATAAAGCATCCATAGTAGCTTTAATAACGTTGTGAGGGTTTGATGAACCTTGCGATTTAGCAAGTACGTTGTGAACTCCAACGCTTTCTAAAACAGCACGCATTGCACCACCAGCAATAACTCCAGTACCTGGGGTAGCTGGTTTAAGTAGAACCTCTGCACCTCCAAATTTACCTTTTTGAGCGTGAGGAACTGTTCCTTTTAAAATAGGAACACGAATTAAATTTTTCTTAGCATCATCAATACCTTTAGTAATAGCTTCAGTAACTTCTTTCGCTTTTCCTAAACCGTGTCCTACAATACCATTTTCATCACCTACTACAACAATAGCAGAAAAACTAAAAGTACGTCCACCTTTAGTAACTTTCGTTACACGGTTAACAGCAACTAATTTATCTTTCAACTCAGTTTCTGTAGATTTTACTCTATTTAAATTTTGTGTCGCCATCGTTTAAAATTTAAGACCGCCTTCTCTTGCAGAGTCAGCTAATGATTTAACTCTTCCGTGATACAAGTATCCATTTCTATCGAAAACTACTTTTTCTATACCAGCTTTAATTGCTTTTTCAGCAACTAATTTCCCTACTGCAGCTGCTTGCTCTACTTTCGGTAGTTTTTCAACAGCAGTATTTTTGTAAGAACTAGCAGCTACTAAAGTAACTCCTTTTGTATCGTCAATTAATTGAGCGTAAATCTGCTTGTTACTGCGGAATACAGTCAAACGAGGCAATTGAGCAGTACCAGAAACTTTTTTTCTGATTCTTCTTTTAATCTTAGCTCTTCTATTAATTTTACTAAATGCCATGATATTATAAATTATTTTTTACCTGCAGCTTTACCAGCTTTTCTTCTAATTTCTTCACCAACAAATCGGATACCTTTACCTTTGTAAGGTTCAGGTTTACGAAGGGAACGAATTTTGGCAGCAACTTGTCCTACTAATTGTTTATCGTAAGACTCTAAAGTTACAACTGGAGCTTTACCCTTAAGGGTTTCTGCAGATACCTTAATTTCTGAAGGAACTTCTAAAATAATTGCGTGTGAATAACCTAGTGACAACTCTAAAGTTTGACCTGTAGCAGTTGCACGGTAACCAACACCGATTACTTCCATTGCCTTCTTGTACCCTTCCGAAACACCAACAATCATATTGTTAACCAAAGCACGGTATAAACCATGTTTAGCACGATGTTGTGGTGCATCTGATTCGCGGCTAAAAGTGATTACATTGTCCTCAATAGTAACACCAACACAAGAATCAAATTCTTGTGTCAATGTACCTTTAGAACCTTTAACAGAAATAACATTTCCGTCAACTTTTACTTCTACTCCACTCGGGATCGTAATTGGGGATTTACCTATCCTTGACATTTTACTAATTAAATTTAATTAATATACGTAGCAGAGAACCTCTCCACCTACGTTGTTTTTTCTAGCTTCTTTATCAGTTACAACTCCTAATGAAGTTGATACGATAGCAATACCAAGACCATTTAATACTCTTGGCATTTCTGATGCACCACTATATTTACGTAAACCTGGACGTGAAGCACGTACCAATTTAGTAATAGCAGGCACTTTCGTAGACTGATTGTATTTTAGTGCAATTTTAATCACACCTTGTTTTCCATCATCCTCGAATTTGAAGTTAGTAATGTAACCTTGATCGAAAAGGATTTGAGTCATTGCTCTTTTAACATTAGAGCCTGGAATCTCAACCATTTTCAAATTAGCACTACTCGCATTTCTGATTCGAGTTAAGAAATCTGCAATAGGATCTGTATTCATTATAATTCCTAATAAAGTATTTTACCAACTTGATTTTTTAATTCCTGGGATTTTACCAGCAAGCGCCATCTCACGGAATGTTACCCTTGAGATACCAAACTGTCTCATATATCCTCTTGGACGACCTGTCAAACCGCAACGGTTATGTAGGCGTACTTTAGATCCATTAGCTGGTAATTTTTGAATTGCTAACATAGCATCCCATTTTGCATCTTGTACAGCTTCATCTGTACTTGTAGATTTCAAAATAGTAGTTAGAGCCGCTCTTTTAGAAACATCTCTAGCAACCATTCTTTCTCTTTTGCGCTCACGCGCTTTCATTGATTCCTTAGCCATCTTAATTATTTTTTAATAAATGGAAAACCAAAAGCATCTAATAAAGCTTTTGCCTCTTCATCACTATCAGCTGAAGTTACAAAAGTAATATCCATTCCCATCATACGACTTACTTTGTCGATATCAATTTCAGGGAAAATGATATGCTCTTTAATACCTAAATTGTAATTACCTCTTCCATCAAATCCTTTAGGGTTGATACCTCTAAAATCTCTTGTTCTTGGTAAAGCAACTGCAATAAAACGGTCTAAGAAATCATACATCTTATCACCACGTAAAGTTACTTTAGTACCAACTGGCATACCTTTACGTAATTTGAAGTTAGAGATATCTTTTTTAGATAAAGTAGCGATTGCTTTTTGACCAGCAATACGAGACAATTCTGCAACAGCATTGTCCACTAATTTCTTATCTGCAACTGCATCACCAACTCCTTGGCTAAGAACGATTTTATTTAATTTAGGCACACGCATAACGGTTTTGTACCCAAATTTTTCAGTAAGTGCAGGAATAATTTCCTGTGCATACTTTTCCTTTAGTCTCGGTGTATAACTCATTACTTAATTTCCTCCCCTGACTTTTTAGAATGACGAACTAATTTACCTGCTTTGTTC
>CANGHE010000119.1 GCA_947453545.1 Flavobacteriia bacterium | reverse complement strand
CAAATGCGAAATCATTCCTACCACTTTGTGCTCTTTAGAACCAAAATGAAATGAACGATCTCTTCCTTTTGTAAACCCAGACATTTTACCTTGAAATTGAGCAAAAAGTCTATTTAATGGAATTTCTCTAGAAGTAAAAACACCTAAATTTCTATGCATTGGAAACATAAACTCATCCGAATTCATTCCCAATGTTGTTCCGACTGAAATTGCTTCTTGCCCCCATCCAGAAAACCATTTAGAGATTTTCCCTTGACGCAATAAAATCAACATTTTCTCCTCAATCATACGAGGTTTAACAAGTGCTTTATAAATAGACTTCAATTCAGCATCTTCAAAGCCTGTTCTATCGAAAGAAATTGTACGTTTTTCTAGTGTTTCCATTAAAAAATATTTGGTGGGTTAAATTTAAGATAATATGGTGGAAATATTATTAGAAGGAGATGTTTTTTTTAACCATATAAGGCATATAAGATTTGAAGGTAAAAAGATAACCTCATAAGATATTCGAAGTGGAAAGAGTGGGTGGAACCATTTAAGGCATATTAGGAAATTGTAACGATGGTACTCAAAAGTAATCTTTGAAAGCTAAGAAGGAGGATTTCGACACAAAGCGGTTGAAGGAAACCAAAAAAGGTAACGAGAAAATATCAAGATTATTAAATAAAATATAAATGGAAGTTTGATTCAAACGATCTATTTCACTAACTTAATTATAGAAACATACTAAATTTTGATTATGCACATCACGAAACAATCACTTAAAGACTTAATTTACAAAGTAAACGGAGCAGCAATTGAAGTACATAAAGAATTAGGTCCCGGCTTACTAGAAAGTATTTACCACACGTGTTTGATAGAGGAATTAATTACAAGAAATATTGAATTCGAAACAGAAGTTAAGATTCCTATTCGATACAAGGGAAAATTAACAAATCAAATAATGAGATGTGATTTACTAATAGAAAAAAGTTTAGTCGTTGAATTAAAAGCGGTTGAATATGTTCATCCTGTTCATCACGCACAATTAATAACATATATGAAATTACTTAAACTACCTATGGGACTAATGATAAATTTTAACTGTAAGAACTTATTTAACGAGGGGCAAAAAACATTGGTAAATGAACTCTACAGAAAGCTACCCTGAAAAACTGAAACTTATATGCCTTATATCGTTAACTTAAAATGAACCCTTCAGAAAACAACCCTGCAAAAAGTGAAACTTATATGCCTTACATAGTTAACGGAAAATGAACCCTTCAGAAAGCTACCCTGCAAAAAATGAAACTTATATGGCTTACATAGTTAACTAAAAATGAACCCTTCAGAAAGCTACCCTACAAAAAGTGAAACTTATATGCCTTACATGGTTAACTAAAAATGAACGATTCAGAAAGCTACCCTACAAAAAGTGAAACTTATATGCCTTACATAGTTAACTAAAAATGAACGATTCAGAACTCCACCAAAAAAAAGTGAAACTTATATACCTTAATGGTTAACTAAAAAAGCCGATCCCAATAAAGGAACCGGCTTCTGATATTTATTTTTGGATTCTATTATACCAAACCTTGGTCAATCATAGAATCAGCAACTTTCACGAAACCTGCGATATTAGCACCTTTCACGTAGTCAACTGTTCCATCCTCACGTTTACCATATTTAACACATGCTTCGTGTATAGAAACCATAATTCCGTGTAATTTAGAATCAACTTCTTCAGCTGTCCAAGATAAACGTAAAGAGTTTTGAGACATTTCCAATCCTGAAGTAGCAACACCACCAGCATTAGAAGCTTTACCTGGAGAGAATAATACTCTAGCTGCATCAAATGCTTCAATAGCTTCTGGAGTAGAAGGCATATTAGCACCTTCAGCTACAGCGATAACACCATTAGCAATAAGCGCTTTTGCTTCGTCACCGTTTAATTCGTTTTGAGTAGCACATGGAAGAGCGATATCAACTTTCACTTCCCAAGGACGTTTACCAGCAACAAATTTCGCAGATGGGAATTTAGCAACATACTCAGAGATACGACCTCTTCTTTCGTTTTTCAATTCCATAACGAATGCTAATTTCTCAGCATCGATACCTGCTTCATCATAGATATATCCTTCAGAATCTGAAAGCGTAACAACTTTAGCACCTAATTCAGTAGCTTTCTCACATGCATATTGAGCAACGTTTCCAGAACCAGAAACAGCAACAACTTTACCATTGAAAGAATCACCTTTAGTAGCTAACATTTCTTTCGCGAAATATACAGTACCGTATCCAGTAGCTTCAGGACGGATTAATGATCCACCCCAGTTACGAGCTTTACCTGTTAATACACCTGTAAATTCGTTACGAATTCTTTTGTATTGACCAAACATGTAACCGATTTCACGACCACCAACACCTATATCACCAGCAGGTACATCTGTATCAGCACCGATATGACGAGATAATTCAGTCATAAAAGATTGACAGAATTTCATTACTTCATTATCAGATTTTCCTTTTGGATCAAAATCAGAACCTCCTTTACCACCACCCATTGGCAATGTAGTTAAAGAGTTTTTGAAAATTTGCTCGAATCCTAAGAATTTCAAGATAGATAAATTTACAGAAGGATGGAAACGTAAACCACCTTTGTATGGTCCGATTGCAGAGTTAAACTCAACACGGTAACCTCTATTCACTTGAATTTCACCTTTATCATCTAACCAAGGAACTCTGAAAATAATTGTTCTTTCTGGCTCAACAATTCTGTCTAAAATTTTAGCAGCTTTGTATTTTGGAGTTTCTTCGATTACAGGAATTACTGCTTCAGCAACCTCGTGAACCGCTTGAATAAATTCTTTCTCATGACCATGTGTAGCTTTCACTTTATCCATGAACGCATCAATCTGAGCTTGGTATTTATTTGACATTACTAATGATTTAAATGATTTCTGCGCAAATGTATATAATTTTAATAAACAGCATCCAAAAATGGTTATAAAAATTCTGTTAGAATTTACTATTTAAATTTAATCAATAGAAAGAAAGGAAATCCTTAAACTAAATACAATCTATAAAATTCTTTAATATTAACTTTCCTTCAGGTGTCAATATAGATTCTGGATGAAATTGAACTCCATAAATAGGTAGTTCCTTATGCCTAAGCGACATCAACACCCCATTTTCAGAATACGAGGTTGGAATAAGAGATGAATTACTTGAAAGTTTAACTTCCCAACTGTGATAAAGACCAACTAAAAATGAACTGGATATATCTTTTAATAATGTACAGGGTGAAACTATATCACAACTTTCTTGAACACCATGCTTTACATTTTTTTGATTTTCGATACGATCACCAAAATGCAATGCAATCGCCTGCATCCCTAGGCATACTCCTAAAATTGGCTTAACTTGACTGTAAGTTCTAACAACATCCATTAATATGCCTGCCTCTTTCGGTAAACCTGGACCAGGAGAGAGAATTATTGCATCATAAGCAGAAAGAGACAATACATCTACTTCATCATTACGAGCTACAGTTACTTCACAATTTAAGTCCTCAAAATAATGAACTAAATTATAGGTGAAAGAATCATAGTTATCTAAGATGAAAATGCGCATTTTGTAGATAATTTTGTAAACTTGTACAAAGTTAATCGAAAGGATCTTTCTTTTGGTAATTAGAAAAATTAAAACATAAATTACTCGAATATGAAATCTACTTTTAAAATTCCAGGAGCACCAGCACCTATTGGGCCTTATAGTCCAGCAGTATTGAAAAATGATACCCTTTATGTTAGTGGGCAAATACCAACAAATCCAGTTACTGGTGAACTGACACTTTCTAGTATTGAAGAGTCAACGAAACAAATCATGGATAACATTGGTCTTTTGTTAAAAGAAGCAGGTTTAGATTATTCAAACATTGTAAAGTGCACTATATTCTTGACTGACCTTAACGATTTTGTTAAAGTGAATGGTGTTTATGGATCTTACTTCGAAACCATGCCTCCTGCAAGAGAAACAGTTCAAGTGAGCAGACTCCCTATGGATGTTCCAATTGAAATTTCTTGTATCGCTGTTAGATAGGAGACACTGAGATAAAAGACATAAGACTTTAGACGAAAGACATAGATTTAAGGGTTTATTAAACTTTAAACTTCAACCATTAAACATCAACTAGACATATCGATTGTTATTGTCAATTACAATGTTGCTTATTTTTTAGAGCAATGTTTGAATTCTGTATTCAAAGCATTGGAAAATGTGAATGGGGAAGTATTTGTAGTTGATAATAACTCTATTGATAATTCTTTGGAGATGGTTGCCAGCAAATTTCCTTCAGTAAAATTAATAGCAAATAAGGAGAATGTTGGTTTTTCAAAAGCCAATAATCAAGCGATTGAGATTTCCAATGGGAAATATGTTCTCTTATTAAATCCCGATACTGTTGTGGAAGAGTCTACCTTCACAAAAACAATAGATTTTTTAAACAAACATCCCAAAGCAGGTGGATTAGGTGTGCGCATGCTAGATGGTAAGGGTAATTTTTTACCAGAATCGAAAAGGGGACTACCTACTCCATCTGTTGCTTTTTATAAAATTTTTGGAATTAGCACACTCTTTCCAAAATCAAAACTCTTCGGTAAATACCACTTAGGATATCTACCTGAAAACAAAACGAATAAAATTGAAATTCTCAGTGGTGCTTTTATGTTATTACGCAAAGAGACGCTGAATAAAATTGGTCTCTTAGACGAAACCTTTTTTATGTATGGGGAAGATATCGATTTATCCTATCGTGTTCTTCAAGGAGGGTACGATAATTATTATTTTCCAGAAACAAGCATCATACATTACAAAGGTGAAAGCACGAAAAAAAGTTCTGTTAACTACGTATTTGTATTTTACAATGCAATGATCATTTTTGCCAAGAAACATTTTTCTCAAAACAATGCAACCCTGTTTTCATTTCTAATAAACATCGCTATTTATTTGAGAGCAGGAATTGCAATTTTTTCAAGATTTGTCAAGAAATCTATACTTCCTGGCGTTGATTTTATTGCTATCTATTCATTACTTATTATTTTAAGTACTTATTGGCAATATTATAATATAAAGTTTCCAACTTACATCGTATCTATTTCGTTACCTGCATACACCATAGTTTGGATGCTTTCTAATTTATACATGGGATCCTATGATTTACCATCTAAAATAAAAAAGCATTTCTCTGGAACACTCATTGGTACTTTATTGATATTAATTGTATACGGATTGCTGCCAAAGTCTTTACAATTTTCGAGGTTGTTTATTCTAATCGGAACAATTGGTGTAATTACATACTATCTAATTAGTAGATTTAGTTTGCACCTCATCTTAGGAGGTAAATACGGTTTAAGAGATAGTCAACCCAAAACATTTGCCATTATTGGTAGTAGTGACGAAATACTTCGTGTTAACAACCTACTAATACAAACACATGGAGAAATCAAAGAATCTATATTTGTTTCTTCAACCAATGAGAAAGGAAAAACACAGCATGGAACTTTGGATCAACTTGATCAAATCGTTCACATACACAAAGTAGATGAAGTTATTTTTTGTGCGAAAGATATCTCGTCCAATGCTATTATATCTTGGATGTCACAACTTGCCAACAAGCCCATTGACTTCAAAATTGCACAACCTGACACACTATTTTTAATAGGTAGTAACTCAACACACACATCAGGTGAGGATTTATATGTTCTGAATCTACATGCTATTAGTAAGACATCTAATATCAGAAACAAAAGAACGTTTGATCTCTCATTTGCTTTAACTAGTTTGCTTATCTCCCCAATTCTAGTTCTCTTTTTTCAAGATAGAAAACAATTATTGATCAATTGTCTGCAATGTCTTATTGGTAAAAAATCTTTGGTCGGATATGATGTTACACCTAATTCAAAAACAATTGGATTACCTTCTATCAAAAAAGGCATACTGCACCCTACTGATGTAAATAATCACCAAGAAATCAAAGATAAATTAAATCTTATCTATGCACGAGATTATTCTATTTGGAAAGATATTGAAATTCTAAAACGTTCTTGGAAAAAATTAGATAGTAAATAAAATCAAAAGAATATTACAACCTAAAAAACGAAACTATATAGTCTCTAAGAAATTACTTAGCTCCTCATACGCTTTCTCTACTTCAATTGCCAACTCTTCAATAAGCATTGATGTTTCCTCATCTAACTTACCTTCATTTGCTCTGTGTTCAATTGTCTTGGCTAGTTCGCTTAATTGTGGCATTCCCAAATAAGTGAATTTAGGTTTAAACGAATGTGCTAATGTTCTTAATAGTTGAGCTTCTCCTTCTAAGAAATGACGTTTTAACTTAGCAATTTCATTTGGTGTATCATTCAAAAACATTGAAACCATTTTTTGAATTCTATCCGGTTTTCCTTTTGTAAAATCAATAATCGCTTGTGTATTCACAATTTCAATAACCAATTCAGCCGTGTCTTGAGATTCTGACTCTAGTATTTGTTTTTGTTGGGTATTACTCAATACCTGAATATGCTTTTTATGCCCTACCAAACGTAGAATTTTGCTAATTAATTCATCTCCTTCGTATGGTTTAGAAATGTAATCATCCATTCCATTCTTAAAGCATTTATCAATTTCTTCTTTAAAAGCGTGTGCGGTTACAGCTAAAATTGGTGTTTTTGACTTTGGTAATTCAAATTCATTTCTAATTTTAATTGTAGCCTGATGACCATCCATCACAGGCATTTGAATATCCATTAAAATGATATCATAGTCACTCTCACGCAGTTTTTCAATTGCTTCTTCTCCATTCTCAGCCTTCTCAATAAAGAGATTTTCATTCCAGCTTTCCAAAGTCTCAATTGCAACCATTTGATTAAAAGCGTTGTCTTCAACTAAAAGGATACGATATGCATTCGAATTTACCAATGAAACAACTTCTGTTTTTGGATGAACTTCCTTTATTGGAATTGATATTGGAATCGTAATAACGAATTCTGTACCTATACCTTCCCAGCTGTTTAACAAAATCGTACCTCCTAATAATTCCACTATCTTTTTAGATATAGGAAGACCTAAACCTGTACCTGAAATTTTATTCGTTGTACTTGAATTCAATTGTACGAAAGTTTCAAAAATTTTCTCTTTTTTATCCTCCGGAATACCAATCCCTGTATCAATCACTTTAAAAAGAACATTGCTATTATCTTCATTAACTGCTAATTCAAGTGACAATACAATTTTACCACTCTGTGTAAATTTGACACTATTCGAAAGTAAATTAGATAAGATATGTGAAATACGCATTACATCTCCATATACTATTTCAGGAACAGAATCATCAATAAAGCTTTCAAATTCAACTCCTTTTTTATTCGCTTCCGATTTGAATGATTTAACTAATGAATGAACTATTTCTTTGGTGTTAAACTCTATACAATTTGGCTCAAAAATTTCCACATCTAAATTTGTATAATCCAACACATCATTGATAATACCCAACAAGCGTTGCGAATTAGTTTGAATGGCTTGAATGTATTCTTGTTGTTTTTCATTCAACACTGTAGTTTTTGCAAACAAATTAGACAATCCAACAATGGTATTCATTGGAGTTCTAATTTCATGACTCATACTTGCAAGGAACTCTTCATGCTGTTTCGTCATTTGCAATGCCAATTCTTTCTCTTTTTGTAATTCTAAATTAGTTCGCTCTAACAAATCTGCTCTAAATTGTTCCGAATAATCTTGAATTGTTCCACTCACCTCTGCTAATTCACCTGCTTCATCTTTCTTTATTATAACATTACTTAATACAGGTAGTGAAGTTTTATTGGGCCTAACGATACGATAACGCATTGAGAAACT
>CANGHE010000118.1 GCA_947453545.1 Flavobacteriia bacterium | reverse complement strand
TAATAATAAGTTCCAATTTTAGACCTCAAACTTAAGATACTATCGTAAGTCATTCCTTTCAATCCAAATTTTGCTTGATCAGCAATACTCATAACAGCATATTTACTCTCTGCAATTGATACGTACTTATAAGCTGAATCTATATTGTGAAATGGATTATCAGTTCGATAATAAATTGTCGCTAATCCATAGGATGCAGGTGATGGATGCTTTTTGATTGTAAGATAAAACAATTTCTTTGCCTCAAAATAATTCAATTGCCCCAAACATTCATAGGCACGCTCAATTTTCCCTGCCTTAGACAACAAAGAGAGAATTAAAAAAAGAAATAATAATGTAGACCTATTTAGCATGCAGAATTTAAGCTTGTCAAACTATATGTATTATATATCTAAAAACGCTTACAATAATACAAAAAAAAAGCCCTCAATGAGGGCTTTTTAAATAATAAAAATATCTTATTTGATATGTCTTCCGTATCTTGATTTGAATTTATCAATACGTCCTGCAGTATCGACAAACTTAACAACACCTGTAAAGAATGGGTGTGATTTGTGAGAGATATCCAATTTTACTAATGGATACTCATTACCATCTTCCCATTTCACGTTTTCAGTTGAAGAAGCAGATGAATGACATAAAAATGAATAATCGTTAGTCATGTCTTTAAAAACTACTAATCTATAATCCTCTGGGTGAATACCGTTTTTCATATTACTTATAATTAAATTCTTAATTCTATCTTAAATCGAGGTGCAAACTTACAAAAAATAAATGAACACGCACTAATTAATTTTTATTTTGTTTTTATTTTTTTATCTAAATCAATTAATAAAGGGGTAGCAATACATAATGATGAATATGTACCAACAAATACACCTACCATCAAGGCAAAGATAAATCCTTTAATTGCAGCTCCACCAAAGATGAAAATCACCACTAACACGATAAATGTTGTGAACGAAGTATTAATTGTTCTTGACAGCGTCGAATTCAATGAATCATTAATTTGCCCTTTATGATCGTTTTCAAACTTATGGAAAGTTATGTTTTCACGAATACGGTCATATACAATTACGGTATCATTTATCGAATAACCAATTACAGTTAAGATAGCAGCAACAAACGCCTGGTCAATATCCATTGTGAATGGTAAAATTCCATGGAAGATAGAAAACATTGCAATCACAATAATAACGTCATGCCCAAGTGCCATGATGGCTGCAGAAGAATACTCCCATTTACCAAAACGGAACCATATGTAAGCAAACATAATAACTAGAGAAAGTAATACTGTAATGAATGAGTTAGATATCAACTCTTGAGAAACTGAAGCAGATACACTTCTTGCTTCTAACACCTCAAATTTTCCTAACTCGGATTTACACATTCCTAAACCTTCGTTCAATTTTTGATTAACCTCTGTAGAAGCGTTTTCTTGGGAAAGTTTATAGTTTGTTGTAATATCTACGTTGTAATTATTTTGTTTTGTTTTAATTTCAATTGATGCAGTATGTCCGTTATCAACAAAAACTTTAGTCAAATTCGTTCTTATTAATTCGATATCAACTGGTTTTTCAAACTTAACTCCAAATGTTCTACCACCAGAAAATTCAACACTTGGTTTCAACCCTTTTGTAGCTAAAGATATAATTCCCAATGCAATGATAGTTCCTGAAATCACATAGAAGAATTTACGTTTACCAACAAAATCAAAATTGATATTTTTGAAAGCCCCTTGAGTAAAACTTGTTCCAAAAGAGATTACTTTACCTTTTTCCGATTGTCTTTCAATGATTAATCTTGAAATTACAACAGCGGCAAATACAGAAGTGAATATACCAATAATTAAGGTAGTAGCAAAAGACTCAATCGGTCCAGATCCAAAAACCTTTAAAACTACGGCAGTTAATAATGTTGTAACGTTAGCATCAATAATTGAAGACAAAGCTTTAGAGAAACCAGCTTCAATAGCGCCTTTTTGATCTACACCATTTGCCAACTCTTCTCGAATACGTTCATAAATCAATACATTAGCATCCACTGCCATACCTATTGTTAATACGATACCTGCGATACCTGCTAATGTTAATACAGCACCAAAAGAAGCTAGTGTACCAAAAATGAAAATGATATTTGCTAATAAAGAGATGTCAGCAATAATACCCGCCTTACCGTAATAGAAAATCATATAAGCAAATACAATTACCAAAGCTAAACCAAAGGATAAGAATCCAGAAGAAGCATTTTCGCTACCAATTGTCGGACCTACTTTTGTTTGTTCTTTAATTACACAAGGTGCTGGTAAAGCTCCACCATTTAATAATCCTGCTAAATCTTCAGCATCTTGAATTGTAAAACTTCCTGATATTTGAGTGTTACCACCAGTAATTGCTTCATTTACTCTTGGAGAAGAATAAACAACGTTATCCATCGTAATAGCAACGAATTTACCAACATTATCAGAAGTCATTTGCGCCCATTTATCAGCACCCTCAGTTGTCATAGCTAAATCTACTGTTACCATTCCTGATGCTTGATCCAATCCTTTATTTGCATTTTTAATGTCTTTTCCACCAACTAATGCTTTTCCGTTTTCAGGAACTCGAACCGCATAAAGTACATATTTTTCTTCTTTCGAATTTTGTGAAACTTTCTCAGGATTAGCAGACCACATAAACTTCAAATCTGCCGGGAATAAAGCAATAATATCTTTTCTTCTTAAAATCTTATCAACCTGTTCTTTATCTTCAACAGCTGTATAACCAATAGAAACAGAAGAACCGTCTTTTAAATATGCATCTAAACCACTTGTGTTTTTAGTCAACGCCGTTAAAGGTTTAACTTCTTCCTTTTTAGATGAATCAACTTTAGCAACACTTAATGAATCAACATTATTAGTATCCGCTTCTATAACTTCTTCCACAACGATTTCAGGTTGCATTGATAATTGTATCGCTTGAGACAATTGCATTTGAATTTGCTCTTTCTCATACGTTTCAAAAAACTGAAGATTTGCAGTTGATTGCAATTTCTCAGCCACAGTAGCTTCATCTTGTACACCTGGTAATTCAATATACAATCTATTTGTAGTTGGATCTTTTTGAATGTTTGGTTGAGCAACCCCAAACTGATTGATACGTTTGTTCATAATTTGCTCTACACCGTCCATTGAACTAGCCACTTTAGATTTCAAAAATGAAACCACTTGAGAGTTCGTTGAATTTTTAGATAATTCTTCAATCTCAGTAATTGCCAATTCACGAACAATCAATGCGTCACCATTGTATTTTTTAAATGCTTTAGAGAATAAATCAATAAAGTCTCCTCCTTTATTCAAATGTGTATGCAATGCACTTTCAAAAGGTTTTCTAAACTTAGAATCACGAGGATTTCTCGCCATACTTTTAACTAACTCTGGAACAGAAATCTCAAGTGTTACACTCATACCTCCTACTAAGTCAAGACCAAAAGCCATTGATCTATTCTTAACATCCTGGAAGTTAGAACCTAACAAAGGATATACTTTGTCACCTGCTTTTTCTTTTAGAATTTGATTTACATATGCAGACTTAGCCAAGTCATATGCCTCAGGTGAGGAAAAATCAACAGATGTACCATTAGGCAAAACAGCAACACCTCCATTTTTAGCAGCTTCCTTTTTTAAATCAGCTACTCTGAATTCTGCTTCTTTCTCAGCTTTTTTCTCTACTGAGCTAGCTACCCATGTAAATGAAAGTTGATACACACAAACGGCAGACAAAAGTATTGTCAAAAACCAAAAAAATCCTTTGTTACGCATACTCGTAATTAGTTAAAAATTTATTAAATTGAACGCAAATATAGAATTTAGATTTATCAAAGTCAATCAAACTAGAAAAAAGGTTGAATAGTAATGTTATTTAATTCATTACCTCGCACAAAATAATTGAAATTTTGCTGCAAATTCGCCCCACGTTTTTTGATTATTCGTATTCATTATTGTTTCTGAAAAGGACTGCTTTAACCCTTGCTTAAAATACAATTTTATACCTTCAGCAATAGCCTGAGGATTTTCTTTTTCAACCAACATTCCGTTTTGCATATGCAATATGCTCTCATTTAAACCTCCTACATTCGTTGCTAATACAGGAATTCCAAAATTATGAGCAACCGCAGTTACGCCACTTTGTGTCGCGCTTTTATAAGGTAGCACACATAGGTCTGCAACAGCAAAGTAATCAGCAACTTCTTTTTCAGGGATAAATCGATTAACGATTGAAATACGACTTTCTAAATTATGAACTTTGATTAAATCAGTATACTCATCAAAATCACCATAACATTCACCTACAATCATCAAATGATATTCATCTGATAAATAAACCATCGCTTTCAACAACTGATCTAAGCCTTTATAAGCACGAATCAATCCGAAAAACAACAAAATTTTCTTATTTTTAGGTAGACCAATTTTGTTTAATGCATACTCTTTATCAGGTAATGATCCAAATTGAGAATAAACAGGATGAAACAAAACTTCAACTTCTGCTTCTGGTTTTAATGCTAATAAATCTTCTTTAACTTCCTCTGACAAAACAACAAATGAATCGTGTTGATTTAAATAGAACTTCGTTAACGATTTATCGTAAAACTTTGGTTCATGAGGAATTAAATTATGAATCAAACCTACTTTCTTGACTTTATTTGAAACTCTCTGTGCAACAACACCTAAAGCTGGTGCAAAAAATGACATCCAATAACACGAAACAAACACAGCTGGTTGAAATGTATTAATTGCTTTTGCTGTAGAAAAAAAAGAAATTGGATTAATAGAGTTCAATAAACGAACTTGATTTACATTTTCTTCAATCTCTTCTTCCGAAACAAATTGTGTACTACCAGGAAACAATATTGATGGATAAAGCATGGAATAATTGCATGCAAATATTTGATTATTTTTTCTTAACTCAGCAACAAACTCCCCACCAAATTGAGCTATTCCTCCACGATATGGATTAAAAGGTGATAATATAGCTATTTTCATTCTTTACCAAATGATTTGATAGTATAATACCATTCTTCCCCTTTTTGTACTTTTGTTGAATCGAAATTTTTAATCCTTAAATCTTTGTAATATTTTGAGATTAATCCAATTCCTTTTGCGTATACCTCATTCTTTCGTTTAAAATCAACCAAAGTAAAGTAATTTTCCTGTTCAACTGTTAAAGTGGAATCAAATAATATATTGTCAATAAGTATTTTTCTATGAAGATTTACAACTCTATAAGTAAGCGAATCATTATCATTAAATCTATTTGCATTCCAATAATTATTTACATCTAGAGGAAATAAAAGTTTCACCAATCGCTGGTTTTCTTCATTTACAACACCAAAATTACCATCTTTATATATTGTCCACACATTTAAAATATCCCACGTATTAGTATTTTTATTCCAAATATATCGATACATTTTGTTAACTGCTTTTCCTAAATTATCCTTAAGAGTATCACCAATGTAAACTTTTAATATTGATTCCAGTGTATCATGAACATCTACTTCGTCATCATGAATTATATGCTTAACCTTATAAACACAGTACCTTCCTTTTTCATTACCCAAATAATTATAGTCATCTACCTTATTTTCTTTCACCAAAACAAGTTCTTTTTTATTGCATGATAAGAGTGAAAAAAATACGATTACTACGATTAATAAAATATATTTTATCCTTACCATTATTTTTTATTAAGCTTATCTTTAATTTTTTGGAGGTATTTTTCTAATTCTTTTCCTTCTAATCTCTTCCCCATTTTAAAATATTCTTTTCCAATTTCAGAACCATTCCCATCATACGCGAAACACCATCCATTTTTAACTCCATTTATATAATTATCACGCAACATTGGTTTCCCATTTGGATTATTGGTTATTATCTCTCCATTTTTCAAACCATTAGAATAATTTACCTTACTTTTAACTACCCCATTATCAAAATACTCAATGGATTCTCCATCCAATAGGTCATTTTTATAATTCAAAATCTGAGCTTTTTTTCTTGACTTATCATGAACATTTTCTGAGATATAATATATCACCTTTTCACCATTTAATTTACCAAAAGAATAGGTTTCAGAGGAACTTAACCTTCCTGTTGGTCCATAATATGACCAAACACTATCTTTTAGCTTATCATCAAATTTACCTTCCGCTAGAGGAATGTCACCAGGCAAGTCATGATAAACAGTAGTGTATGAGTTTTTGGTCCCAGAGATATATGTGACGCGTGCTTTTACTTTGCCTGATAAATAATAGTAAATAAATAATCCTTGTGGTACATCATCTACAAAAGAACCTGTATAATCCAGCGCTTTGGAGTTAGGATAAAATTTCTTCCATCCACCTTGCTTTCTTCCCTTTGAGTCTATTAGATTTCCTTGTGTGTAGCAACATGTTGTAATTAACATTAGTGTAAAAAAGAATATTAACTTCATAATCTTATATTTTTTTAACAAAATCCAGTAAGCTATCTACTAATAAATCAGGTGTTTCATTAATTATTTCCTCGGATTTAACCAATACCGTTTTCATACCTAAAGAATTCCCAAATATGATATCACTATTAGTATCACCAATCATAACTGATTTGTCAAACTCAACCGATGCAAACATTTCTTTAGCTTTATGAGCCATAAAAGGGTTCGGTTTTCTTTGATCATTAACTTCACCTTTCAAGTTAACAGCTGAAAACACGTAATCTATTCTTCCACCAGAAAAAATTATTTCATTTATCATATTCTGATGAACACGATGTAAGTCATCCAAAGACATTATGTTTTTAGCAACACCTTGTTGATTTGTAACAATAAATATTTTTCCAACTTTCCCTGCCAAAATTGGCAAACCTTCTAATACACCCGATATAAAATGAAAATCCTCAATTTTAGTTACATAACCACCAAAAATACGTCTATTAATAACACCATCTCTATCCAAGAAAATAGTCCACGATTTATCTAATTGCTTATACCACATATTTAGATTTCCTTTTCAACTAAATAAACATTTCTCGTTGATGAGTTTCTTCCAACCAATTCCGCTAAAAAACCAGCTAGAAAAAATTGTACTCCCAAAATCATACATACTAAAGTCAAAAAGAACTCAGTGCGCTCTACCAAATGCTTAGCCGTTTTATGTAAAAACAATTTATCAAAAATCATGTAAAAGACAAAAGCAAAACCAATAATAAAAAGCAACATACCAATTGCTCCAAATAAATGCATTGGTTTTTTACCAAATTTCCCCATGAAAACAACGGACAACAAATCAAGAGGACCATTCACAAAACGATTCAAACCAAACTTAGTCGTTCCATATTTACGTGCTTGGTGTTCTACCACTTTTTCACCAATTTTATTAAACCCAGCAAATTTTGCTAAAGGAGGAATATAACGATGCATATCACCGTAAACTTCAATACTTTTTACCACCTCAAATTTATAGGCTTTTAACCCACAATTAAAATCATGTAAATAAATACCTGTTAATTTTCTTGCTGCCCAATTGTATAATTTAGTAGGAATAGTTTTAGAAATTGGATCATGACGTCTTTTTTTCCAACCAGAAACAACATCATAATCCTCTTCAACTATCATACGATATAATTCAGGTATTTCATCAGGACTATCTTGTAAATCTGCATCCATCGTAATAACTACTCTACCTTTAACTGCTTCAAACCCTTTTTGTAAAGCCGCAGATTTACCATAATTGCGTTGAAATTTAATCCCCTTTACTGATGAATCTATTGAACTTAAATTTTCAACTACGCTCCAAGATGTATCTTTACTACCATCATCAACAAAAATCACTTCGTAGGTAAACTGATGTTTTTGCATAACCATCTGTATCCACTGAT
>CANGHE010000117.1 GCA_947453545.1 Flavobacteriia bacterium | reverse complement strand
GATTCTTGAAGGATATTATTGACATGTGCCTCGGCAAGCATAATAGCATTCTCCTTTTCTTTTTCGGCCATTTTCTCAATTTTACGCACTTCCTCGTCAAATTGATGGTCTCTAACTTGTTTTAATATTTCAGCAAAACCTGATTCATCAATTTTGAATGCAGTATCACAATTTGGGCATATTATTTTTTTCATTTTATAATAATTTATGTTGCTTAAGATTTAGTTGTTGAATGGTTCATTTGTTTCATTTTAGCACCACTTATAATATCGTACATTACCCCTAGCACAATATAAATAAAAGCCAGAATTAAATAGATTTTATAAAAGATTTGCACATATTCTGTTTTGCCTCCAACCAAATGATAGGTGACAATAATGTAAAATAGTGAACCAAAAAATAAAGATACAAATAAAATAAAAGTTCTGGCTTTAACGACTTCATTATTGGAGTGATTCCAAAATAGCCTAACAATTCCTCGAGTGGCATAGTAGAAAATAAGGATTACCAGAAATGAATACAAATACGATTTGATTGTTTTTTCCATGATATATATTAATTATAACCTATTTTTTTATGTTGTGTTTGCTGCATTTCCTCTTTGAAAAGTGATACAAAAAAGTCTTCAATTTGCTCAGACTCTTCTAAAATACTTTGCATGATGAACTTTTTCTTTATATTGAATATTTGACCTCCAGTAAAAGAGTAACTTTCTAAAACCGAATTGATAGTTGCTGTGGAAATATCCGGAAATGAATTTTGAAGTAACTTCAATTGTGTTTCTGCATTTGGTTTTTGAAATTCCACTCGATATAAAAACCTTCTTTCAAAGGCCTTATCCAATTTCTCGGCATGGTTACTAGTAACGATTGAAATACCACTAAATTGCTCAATTTGCTCCAAAAGAATGTTTTGCATACTGTTATGAGTTCGATCTGTAGAATGGGCCACTTCTACCCTCTTAGAAAAAACAGAATCTTCGTTAAAGAAAAGAATTGGCATCAATTCGCACTGGCTGGAAAACTGATAATATTCCTCAAAAATTTTACGAACATTCTTTTCAGAATTCCCCATCCATTTGTCGACTATTTTTTCGGTATTAACACTAAATAGCGGACGATTGGTAATTTTAGCTATTCTTCTTGCGGTAGCTGTTTTCCCCGTTCCAGAAAACCCATTAAACAAAATCGAAATTCCTTTTCCGAGGTTGTTATCTATTAAATTCTTAACAACCAATTCGTGCTTTTCTTTACTTAATACCTTTTCAATGGTTTTTATCTGTTTCCATTCAACCTCATTATAGAATAACTCCTCAAGCGCAATATCATCGGGATTAATAATAGTTGCTGTAGAAAAGGCACTTTTCTTTGATGTGATTTTATCTTTTTCAAATAAAGCATCCTTAGCCTTATCGGTAAGACCAACAAATTCATCAAACAGGAAGGCATCTTCATCGCGAACTAACAAATCATGTTGAATAAGCATCGACGATTTATTTGCAATACTGTCCCTCAATGATTTCTGTTTTGAAAAGTTATCCTCAGTTAATTTTATGATATGTTCTAAATCAATTGTTTGCTCGTCTTTTTGATACTGAAGAGCAGCACAAAAAAACAAAGTCATTTCAGTAATAGATAAGCCATCAAAGCCATTTATCCAGTCTAACTCCTTGCATGGTTTGGTATTGACAATATCTCTCTCAACAAGTTTAAGCATCGTTTCGGCATCAAAACAACCGTCGTTTCTTCGATCGATAATATTTTGAATGTTTTTCAATAACGAATTAAAATTCCTTGCCGGCTCGAATTCCAACCGTTCCGGTTTATCTGATAGTAACGCATCGTAAACCTTCTCTTCTGCTTGAAAAGTCTGTTTGACCAGGCTCTTGCTGTGTCGATTTTTGGTGTTAGAAATCACATATCCTTTTGAAATTAGGGAATGTAAAGCATTGGTGATGTA
This sequence comes from Flavobacteriia bacterium, assembly GCA_947453545.1. Taxonomy (GTDB): domain Bacteria; phylum Bacteroidota; class Bacteroidia; order Flavobacteriales_D; family Crocinitomicaceae; genus CANHVK01. The sequence goes on along the minus strand of CANGHE010000117.1, from coordinate 6,013 downwards.
TTTGAGTCCTGAGAGATTGCCTCCAAAATGCTCTAGAAAAGCATCTATAGCTTGCTCCTCTTGACGAATACCGCCATCGATAAGCAATGACAATACGACCAGTTCATCAATTCCTATTTTGAAAAAACTAAGCAATTCTTGAATTTCAGGTACTGCTAATAAGGTATCATTTTTTGATTCCTTTCCGAATGATTCTGTGATTACATACTCAATCCATTGCAGCTTGTCGAAGTTTTGATTTTTCATAAAATTGATTTTTAAAAAAATTAGTGCAAGATGAAGGGCTTGCACCTCCACGGATTAATTTAATCCACTAACTCTGGGTTAGCGCGTCTACTCGTGAGTCTTGTGCACCAGACTCAACTTTCGCCAATCTTGCTTTGATGGGGCAAAGATATATATTAACTTTGCCAAAAATTGGCGTGCTTAAATATGGAAGATATATCAGAATGAAAATTGCGGGCCCATCTATGAAGAGTTAGATTCTTGGTTAGGGTACATTAAAAGTCCGTAATAGCGTTGTAAATCAACTCTTTACGGGCTTTTTTATTGTAGTTGCCCGACAATTCTAAAAAACACTTAAAATTTTGAAAATTAATTATTATTTGTAATGCTTAATTATGTTATACACTTTAACGTAAAGTTTCTTTACAATAATAAAAAAAAGCAACCATAAAGGTTGCTCTCGATTCATTATTATTTTGATTTCTTTTTTATAACCTTTTTGCTAATTTGTTCCTTTTCTATCCGTTCCTTTTCTAACTTTTCTTTTTCAGCTAATAATAATTCTATTTGAATTAACTTGTTTTTTAAATCCTCATTTTCTTGTTTCAATTTTGTATTCTTAAATTTATTTAAAATACTATTAGGATTATTTTCCTCCTCAATTCTTTTTTCATCTTCAATTCTCTTTTTTTCTAATCTATTTTTTTCTAGAATATCTTGTCTGAGTCTTTCACGTTCAATTTCTACTAATTCTTGTTGTGCAGCGGCTGCTCTATTTGCAGCGTCTGCTTGTCGAACAGCAGCACCTGCTCTAAGACCTTCATTGAATGAAGTCGAAAAATCTGCCGGAGCCTTTTTAACTGTTAAATCAACTCTTATCGGCGGTGTATAAGGATTACTATATGATTGACAAATTCCAACAAAAGGAAATAATAAAGTAATAATTATAATTTTTTTCATATTAAGTTAATTTTTCGGATACAACTTTAATAATTTAACATCTTCATTTTCACCGTTAGGTTTTTTAAATTCTAAGTTTATTAATCCTCCTTCAAGATTTGCAAATGTTTCAATTGCAGTTTTATCATTTAAAAAGTATTTTGCAGAAAAAACACCTTCTGCAGACGTGCTTTCAAAAATTGCTTTAACATCACCTTGTTTCCAATGTGCAAAATCACTATCAATTACGATTGCTTTGTAAAAATCGCCAACTTTAATAATACCTAGTTTATAGTTTGAAACAGATTTATATGTTTTATAAATACCTTCTATTGGATCTAATTTTGAATTGTCATAATAGGATTTTAAAGCAACCTCGTCTTTATTTATATTTTCTACTTCATTAAATTCAATTTTGGGAGTCAAATTTGAGTCAAAAGAATAATTTTCAAGTGTTTTCTCTAAATCGTTAAAACATCTTTTAAGTGATTTATCATAATTTTTTTGCGCAGAAGCTAACTCGTTACTAGATGAATTTCTAAATTTTTTGATTGAATTTTGCTTACAATCTCTAAAATCCATCGAAACACCATAGGAAGTATTTCCGCCAAAACCACGGCTAAAATCACTTCTTACTTCAAGTAAAAGAGCCAAACAAGGATTACGCCTTAATTCATCAGGCATATTTTTTTCTTGAACTACAATTAACCCTTTTGATTTAAAATAATCACTTGTATTGCTGCATAAAAAATATTCGTCTTCACCTTCTGATTTGTTATTAGGATTTGAAACAATAATATATTTATACCCATTAAATTCTTGAGCTAAATTAATGTTTGACAACAATAACATTAAAAATAATAATAATTTACTTGATTTTTTCATTTTATATATTTTAATAATAGAAACAAATATAAGAGAATATATTATAAAATAAGTTATATTATACTCAAATATAGATAATATTATTACTACAAACATTAACAAAAGGAATAATTTATCTGTTGAGGTTGGTATATCTTTTTCACCAGACTCAACTTCCGCCAATCTTGCTTTGATGGGTCAAAGATATATATTAACTTTGCCAAAAATTGGCGTGCTTAAATATGGAAGATTATAAAAAAGAAGTAATTAGATTAAAAATGATTCCTAGTATTATAAAAAATAATACTGCAAATCTTAATGAACTAACACAATTAGTAAACGAAAGTTTATTAAAAGATAATTTATCTACAATATCAGAAAGGCAAATATCAAGAGATATTGAAAAATTAAAATCAAGGGGGGTTGAAATTAAATCTGTTAAAGCAAATAAAAAGAGTTTTTACGTAATCGAATCTGAGAATGATGATTTAGATTTAACAGAAAACGAAAAGAAAACGCTTCCGATCATGATGGGTTTACTAAATACTGAAGACAATTTGAGTATTGTAAATTGGTTGAAAAATATATTAAAAACAGAATTCAATTTTTCTTTAAAAGAACTAAATCCAAGTCCTTATTTTGTTAAGAATACTTCTTCTCTAAACTTCAAAGAGGATTTAATGCTATTAACTACAGAAATAATTGAGTACATTAAAAAGCAACAGGCCATCTTCTTTTTATATAGGACAGAAGACAATCCAAAATTAGTTGCACCACTTCAAGTAAGATATTATGATGGTAGATATTATTTATTGGGAACTGAAATTGATGATAAAAACGATTATACCTTAAAAACTCTTTTAACAACTTATAGTATCGATAATATTATTGATTTATACATTAGTCCAGCATTAATTGAAGACGAAAATGTTGCTAGTGAGCCAATTTACTTTGATTATAAAAAATTATATAAGGAAAGTAATCTAGAATTACTTTTAAAACACAGTTTTGGAATAATGTACCAATCTAAATTAAGCAACAATAAAATTAAAAAGTATAGATTTAAATTTAAAGATTGGGCAATAAGTTATGTAGAAAATAAAATATTCCATCCCTCACAAAAAACTATAGAAAAAAACAAAGATTACATAATCATTGAACTAACATTGTGGGAAATATTAGATTACTATAAATTCAAAAAAGAAGGAATAGAAATTTGGGATAATAAAGAAGTTGATTTTTTTGTTGGTAGGTTTGGTGATAAATGCGAAAGATTGAATTAAAAATTATAATTAAATTTGAAAAAAATTAAATTAAAAAAACATGCCAAATAACGAATTAGAAAAACATCCATACTTAAATTCAATAAATGATGAAGATTTCGAAAATAATTATTTTGAAAATATTATAATTGGGTCTTTCCCAATTTATGGAATAACTAGTACAATAAATGAAAACGGAACAACTAATTTAAGATTTAATCAGCGTGAAGCTTTTATGCCTTTTTTTTACGGCAGTAAAAGAAATAGTTTTTGGAAATTATTTTCTAGTTCATTATTTACTGAAAATCCAACTGAATTAAATCAAGAAGACAGAGTTGAAGCCGCAAAATCTTTATTAATAGAAAATAATTTCTTAATAACTGATGTTATTTACAAAACAAATAGAAATGGAGAAAGGTCAGAAGACTCAGAATTATGGTTTGAAACAGACAGTGATTTTATAAACAATAATAGATCATTAAACTCTGAAATCATTAGAATTTTGAATAGAAATAGTAAAATAAAGTACCTATATTTTACTTCAACAGTATTAAATGGAAAAAGTCCTTTTGGATGGTTTATTGAAATTTTTGGAAGTAATATATCTTTTAATATTTTACAAGAAGTTGAAAATAGAGTAATAAGTGCTTCATTAGTAATTAACAATAGAGATTATATAGCTTTTTTCTTACCATCTCCAGCAGGAAATGGAACACGTGGTTTACATTTTAATATTAAAAGAACACAAATATTTGTTAATTACCTCCAATCAATAGATCAACATTTTTTTGATGAAATTAATTTATTAAGACCAGAAGAAAGGACACCAGCTCAAAAAGAGAGACTAACTCAATTGAGAAATAGTTTTTTGACAGAGAGTTGGAGACAAGTTATTGTCCATAAAAATTGTTATTTTGATGGAGCTATTTAAATAATTTCTATATTTGAAATTATATAAAATATTTTGTAATGAGAAAATTATTGATAATTATAATCGTTTTTTTTTACTTCATTCACTTATGGTCAAGAAAATATTGATATTAAGATTGATAAAAAAGTAGAAATTACAGAAAAAAAAGATTTTAACAAAGGTTTAGGTTTATATTATTTGGGCGAAGGAATATACACATTGGCAAGAGAAGGCGAAATTGGCAATAAATCTAACTCTACATGTGAAAAAGAAATGAATAAAACTAAAGAGCTTATTATTAATGATATTTCAGAATTTACAATTTTAAATAATTACAATTTTCAAATAATTTCAATTGAAAAATTAGAATGTTGGTTTTCAAGAACGAAAGTGACATTTAAAGTATTTAATAAAGATGGAACAATAGCAATTACAAAGAAAGATGCAAAAAAACAATTGTTAGAGCTCAAAGACAATTTAAATTTAGGTATAATAACACAAGAAGATTTTAATAATAAGTCAATAGCATTAAAGAAGATTTTGTTAGAAAACTAAATTAATAAACATAATACTAAAATGGATTCTACAGAAAAAAGTTATATAGTTTTAGCAAAAGATCATATTAAAATTCAAGAAGAAAAAAACAAAGATAATTGGCATTATATTCTATATTTAGTAGATTGTGAATTTATTATTTCAAATGATGAAGATGAAACAAATGATAGCAATTCTTTTTATGCATATAAATTAAGTTTAGAATATGGAAATCTTGAAACAGATGATTCACCAATAGATTTAGTAGATAACATAGAATCTTATTTAATGGATAAGGAAAATAATATACCAATTTTTACATTTATTGAAGGCGAAGAAATGCCTTATTTAATAACCGATACACCACAGATTGAGGATTGGAGTGCAAATAATTGGAAAGAAATTGGTCGGTTTTATGATGAAAAAGATTTATTTAAATTTTTTAGTTCAATAAAGAAAATAAAATACAATTTTATTCCAGAAAAATATTTTGAAAATCAAGACTTATGTTTCATTAGTGATGAATTTAAAATAACAGAAATTTTAGAAGAAAAATATACCGAAAGTTTAATAAATAAACAAGACTATTATTCAGAAATATTAAACAATAAAATTTATGAGGAGTTATATAAAAAGGGATTATTTCAAGAAGGAGTTGATATAATTAAATTAGTTTTAAATAAATACCCCAATAACCCATATTATTTAGACACTTTAGCAGATGGTTATTACCATCTCAATGAATATGAATTAGCTTTAATTGCAAGTGATAAATGTATAGAATTTGATCAACAATATAAACTCAATAAAGCAGAACATTATGAGAATCGTGGCAAAATAAAAATTAAACTTAATAAAATTGAAGAAGCAAATGAAGATTTAAATAAAGCTAAAAAAATAATAGAAATAAAAGAGACTGTTGACAAATTAATAGAAATGTACAAAGACAAACCATTCGATTTCGAAAATAACTAGAATTTTTAACTATTAATTTTTTTTAAAAAATTAATTATTGTTCAGTATAAGTTTTGTACATTTGTTATGGTGCAAACTTGACCTTAAAAAAAGTAGTTACCCTATAGGTTACCCTATGGCGATTTACAAATCGGGAAGTACTGAAAACACTGATAAAAATACAAGGGTTACGGAGCCTCTTTCTCCGCAACAAAAAACCCGAAACAATTGTTTCGGGTTTTTTTATGGGTTTTACTCAATAATCAATTCCTTTAGTTTTTCGCGGTAAGCCTCGAGCAGCGTGGTTTTTGAAATCAACCCAAAG